>JBHEOL010000119.1:0-10907 GCA_046261635.1 Thermoanaerobaculia bacterium
TGTTCGAGAGCGTGTAGACGCCCTCGGTCGGAAGCCCGGGGATGCGGAGCCGCTGGCCGGGAAGCGTGGTGATGGTGATTGGACCGAGGAGGCCGGGGCCGGAAAGATCGCCCTCGACCAGCAAGCCCTCGACGTAGACGGTTTCGTCGTTCTGCCTGCCGCCGAACTCGGTCTGGATCGATGTGGGAACGTCGATGGCCGCGGTCACCGCCGCCTCGACGACGCGAAGCCCCGATCCCTGGATCTGGAGCTCCGCGGTCGCGATCGACTGTGCGAGTGCCTGTGGGGCGAGGGCGAGCATCGCGAGAATCGCGTGCGGCACGGCGAGCGTGGCGAGCCTTCGAAGATTCATCGATCTCGACTCCCGGTCAGCGGCGTTCGGACGAAGGGGCGATCTGGTCGAGCTCGCGCAGCCTTCGCGCGGCCTCGACCTCAGGGTGGGCAACCTCGGTGGCTCCGGACGGGACCGCGATCAGGGCGGGAGGAGCGGTGCGGGAGTCGATCGACTCGACGCGATTCTCGACCGTGAGCGAGTCGTTGCCCATGCGGAACGTCGTGCGGACGCGAACCGGCAGACCATGCGCGCGGGCCGACTGCGACGCGATGCCACGCAGCGCGGACGAGGGACCGGCCGCGGAGAGGATCGCTCGCGCCTGCGGGGTCGGTTCGGCCGGCCAGGCGCTGCCGGCGATGACCTCGAGCGCCCGAGACGAGAGAGCGATCGAGCGGTCGACCGAGACCTCGACCGTCCCGGAATCACCGGCGAGATCCACCCGGTGCAGCTCGACGGTTCGCCCGAGGTGCGTGGCGGTGCCACGCGCCGCGGGGGCGGAGGTGGAAGATTCGGATACTGCGGCGCTCCGGCGCTCGGGAGCGAGCTGCGCGCGCGCGGCGGCGAGATCGGCGAACCGGACGACCGAGAACGTCCCGCCGGCGCGGTCGATCCGGGTCAGCGTCTCCGCGGCGTAATCGGCGATCGCGACCAACTCGCCCGAGACCGCGACCACGCGATTCCCCGCGTAGTACTCCTCGACGGTCATCGATCGCCCCGCGACCGGATCATCGACGGCGCGGACGATGTGGAGCGGCTGCGGAAAGAGTGGCTCGGCCGCCGTCGCGGCGAACGGAATCGCGAACAGAATCGCGAAACAGAAAAGCAGCTCAGCGGAAACGCGGCAATCTCTCACCATGACCTCGCAATGCACGCCCGCCCGCCTCGCCCGTTTTCAGTTCTCATTCAACTCGTAGTGCGAGCTGTCTCGGTGGCCGAGAAGACGAGAAAATGCCCACACACAGTCGGAGTGTCTGGCGGAGAGATTTTCCTACCCCCTTTCCAAAACTGGACCATCAAGATGATCGATCGCGCACTTCACTCCGACCCGCGGTTCGACGCGCCGTAGCGAGATATGCTCGTCCCCGCCACTCGAGAAAACAGGAGGCGCCCGATGAACGTGATCAACCTCGCCGAGAAGCTCTCCCAGTTTCAGGACCCCTGGAACCCGCGCATCATCGCCCGGCTCAACGGCCAGCTCGTCAAGCTCGCGAAGCTCTCGGGGGAGTTCTTCTGGCATCAGCACGAGAACGAGGACGAGCTGTTCCTCGTGCTGAAAGGGACGCTGCGGATTCAGCTTCGGGACGGCGAGCGCGCCCTCGGGCCGGGCGAGATGATCGTGATCCCGCGCGGAGTCGAGCACCTTCCGGTCGCCGACGAGGAGTGCCACGTCCTGCTGTTCGAGCCGGAATCGACCTTGAATACGGGGGACGTCGAGAACGAGAGGACCATCAGGGACCTGGAGGAGCTGTGAGTGGCCGAGGATCCTTTCCTCCGCCGCGGCTTCGTGGGGCGCGAAGCCGCGGTAAAGAACCACGGCCAGCGGAGGATGAATCCTCCGCCACTGTGGCAACTGGCGCTCAGCGTCTGCTGTGACGGTCGCCCCATCCGCGTTCGTCGAGGGAATCCGCCAGGAAGATGCCGCCACGGGCGAACTGCCCGAACAGCCTCACGCGCTGCCCTCTCCGGAGCGAGCGCGCCCAGTCGCGGCCGTATCTCCGTTGAAGAGGACGGGCGTCGACCCGGACGTTGCCGCCGCGGTACTGACGGATCACGAGAATGTCCCCGGGAGCGGAGAGTGTGACGACCTCCCCTTCGAGCAGCGTCAGGCGCCGGTCGTCACGATATCGATCGTCACGATATCGATCGTCCCGGTAGCGGTCGTCCCGGTACCCGCGTTCGGCGATCAGGAAGACTTCGCGCGCGTGCAGGCGCCGGTCGTTCCGGTGGCGCAGGTCGACCCCGACCCGCTCGCCGCGGCGCAGGTCGCGGACGCGCAGAGTGCGGTTGCCGTCCCGTACCTTGATTCCGCCCTTTGCCTCGATCTGGACGGTCCCGCGGGAGGTCCGGAGCGCAAACCGATCCCCGCTCGAATGGACCGACAGGACGGTCCCCTCGAGGTCCCACTGGGCCCGGCGGGCCTCAACCGTCACCTGCTCGCCTGTCCTCCACCCAGGACCCGAATCCGCGAAAATGGACAACGGCACGAGCATCGCCGCCGCGAACATCAAGACTCCAACTCTCTGAAACCACATGCGCTTAATCATGTTGATCTCCCTTCCAACGCCCTTCATGAAGCCTTTCCAAGCGCAATCGCGGGGCCAGCGGGGACGCGTCCGCATCGGATGAGTGGTGAGGGGCGAGGGATGAGGGGCGAGGGGCGAGCAAGGCCAGGCGCCAGACCAGAAGCCAGACGTGAAGTCAGAAGGCAGAAGTAAAATCAGAGTCAAAGGCCATTCTCGCCCCTCGTCCCTCGCCCCTCGCCCCTCCGGTCCTTCCCGAACCGTCACCGCGGGAACGCCCTGGGGGATTGTCCTTTCCCCCCGAAGCCGGATACGATGCGGCCCTCGCTCGCGCGCCCATCTTTCCTCCCAGGAGTCATTTACCTCATGCAGAATCGCGGATTCGTCGTTCTTCTCGTTCTTTCTCTTATTCTTTTCGCGGCCGGCTGCACGCGGCCGGAAGCGCCCATCGAGACGGTCGAGCCGACGACGACCGAGACCGTCGCCGCGACGGTCACCGAGACCGTCACCGAGACGGTCGCCGAGCCACTCTCCGAGCCGGAGCCCGAGGTGCAGCTTCCTCCGGTCAACGTCTGCAGGCTGCTCAGCGACGCGCAGCTCGAGGAGCTCGCCGGCACGGACATCGATCCAGGAGCTCCCTCGACCTCCGGCGAAGGCGCCTCGGTCTGCACCTGGGTCGCCCCCCTGGGCGGCACGATCGTCGCGCGCGTCTACGACTCCCAGCCTTCGAGCGTATGGGAGACGATCACCTCTCCCCTGCCGGGCTTCGAACCAGTCCCCGACATCGGAGACCGCGCGGCCGCCAACACGGCGTATCGCCTCTTCATCGTCCAGAAAGGCCCCCGCACCCTGGTCATCGACATGACCCGGCTCGCAGGCGACCCGAAGACCAACGGGGCGAAGTTCGCGCGCATCGCGGTTCCGAAGCTGTAGGGGAGAGGGGCGAGAGCCTCGCCCCCTCATCCCTTATCATCCCGTCATGGAACGTAAATTTCCCATTCGCTCCGCCGACGAGATTCCCGAGTCCATCCGTGGAACGGCGATCGAGAAGTTTCTGCGCCACCACAACTTCGGGGAAGGTCTGGATACGGTCTATGCATCGGCCGAGTTGCTGGTGGGGATGTGCATGGATCACCGGCATCACCTCCGGATCCCGGAGAAGTTCGCCTACATCCTCCGGACGGGGGGCGGCAATCTCCGCTACAGCGAATTCAAGGTGTCGTATGCGATCGCGATCGGCGGGGTGAGGGCGATCGCCCTGCTCGCCCACACGCAGTGCGGGATGGTGGACCTGGCGAGCCGGCGGGCGCTCTTCATCGAAGGGCTGGCGAAGAACGCGGGATGGGACGAGGAGTGGGCCGAGGAGCACTTCGATCATTTCGCACCGATGTTCGAGATCGGCAACGAGTTCGACTTCGTGCTCGCCGAGTCGAAGCGGCTGCGGCTGCGCTATCCGCGGATCACGGTGGCGCCGTTTCTCTACGCCGTGGAGGACGGGATGCTCTACGGAATCCGGGAGACGGCGACGAAATGAGGTCGGCGGGCCGCAACGCCGGTAAAATGGCCTGATGTCCGGCGTCGTCGACACTCTCGAGCCCCCTCTCTTCCTGATCGCGATGCCGCAGGTCGGCGATCCCTTCTTCCACCGTTCGCTGGTGCTGCTGCTCGAGCATGGGGAGGACGGCAGTTTCGGGCTGATCGTCAACCGGCCGACCGAGATCCTGATGCAGGATCTCGTCGACGGGCTCGGCGTCCAGTGGGACGGCGACCCGGCAGCACTCGGATGGTTCGGAGGGCCGGTCCAGCCGGGCGTCGGAACGATGGTGTGGGGGCATGAAGAGCTGCTCGAAGAAGAGAATCTCGCGAGCGTGGAATTCGCTCCCGGAATGCGGCTCTCGCGTGACGTCGGCGTCCTGCAGAGGATGGCAGCCGCTGCGCCGCTGCGGTTCCGGCTTTTCGTGGGCTACGCAGGGTGGGGCTCCGGACAACTCGAAGAGGAGCTGGAGCGGAACGACTGGCTGCTCGCGCCATTCGACGGAGAGCTGCTCTTCGCCGACGATCCCGAGGGGAGCTGGAAGCGGGCACTCGCCTCGATCGGCGTCCGGCCGGAAGCGCTTCCAACGATGACGGCGCCGGAAGACCCGGAACAGAGCAACTAGAAAGCAAGGCAGAAGGCAGAAGGCAGAAGGCAGAAGTAAAGGCAAAATCAAGACCTGCCTTTGATGTTGCTCTGAGTCTGACTTCTTCAGTCAGAAGTAGCCACAGAATTAGAGGCTGCTCTTGATGTTGCCTTTACTTCTGCCTTCTGCCTTCTGCCTTCTGACTTGCTCTTCTGCCTTCTGCCTTCTGACTTCTGCCTTGCTCCTCTGGCTTCTGGCTTGCTTCTCAGTGTCCCAGCACCGCGTGGGGGCGGTATGGGTCTTCGAGCTTCTTGATCTCTTCCTGGGTGAGCTCGATCGCGGTTGCGGCGATCGCGTCGTCGAGATGTTCGATCTTCGAGGCTCCGATGATGGGCGCAGTGACTCCGGGGCGGCTGAGAAGCCAGGCGAGGGCGATCTGTGCGGGGGGAACGTCGCGCTTCCGGGCGACCTCGATCACGCGATCGACGACGTCGAAGTCGGCGTCGGTGTAGTACATGTCGAGGGCGAACTGGTCGGTCTTCGCGCGGGGAGTCGGAGCGGCCTGGTCTCCCCTCTTGCGGTTGCCGGCCAGGAATCCCCGGGCCAGCGGGCTCCAGGGAATGACGCCGATCCCCTCCTCGAGGCAGAGGGGAAGCATCTCGCGTTCCTCCTCGCGGTAGACGAGGTTGTAGTGGTTCTGCATGGAGACGAAGCGCGACCAGCCGTTGGCGTCGGCGGTCATGAGCATCTTCGCGAACTGCCAGGACGCCATGCTGGAAGCCCCGAGGTAGCGGACCTTGCCGGCGCGGACGAGGGAGTCGAGAGCCTCGAGCGTCTCCTCGATCGGGGTGTGGGGATCGAACCGGTGGATCTGGTAGAGGTCGATGTACTCGGTTCCGAGCCGGCCGAGTGAGGCGTCGACGGCGTCGAGAATGTGCTTGCGCGAGAGGCCGCGATCGTTCGGGTCGTCGCTCATCGGGAAGAAGACCTTCGTCGCGATGATGACGCGGTTTCTCGCGCCGAGCTCCCGCAGAGCGCGGCCGGTGATCTCCTCGCTTCGCCCCTTCGAATAGACGTCGGCGGTGTCGAAGAAGTTGATGCCGGCATCGATGGCGCGCGCGAAAAAGGAACGCGCCTCTTCTTCTTCCAGCACCCAGTCGCGCCACGACTTCGCCCCGTAGGTCATCGTGCCGAGACAGATGCGCGAGACTCGGAGACCCGTTCGGCCGAGATTGACATACTCCATGGGAACGACTCCTTCCGCGCGCCAGGCGCGCTCAACCCATCAGCGAAAGCCAGTCGTCGAGCGATTGCGGACGCAGCGCGTAGTTGCTCTGCTTCTCCGAACCGATCGTCGACTGCGGCACCGGCCCGTAATGATGGCCGGGATAGAGGATCGTGCTCTCGGGGAGCTTCGCGAGACGCTGGGTCAGCGTGAGGTACATCGTCTCGGCATCTCCGCCGGGAAGATCGACCCGGCCGCAGCCGCCGACGAACAACGTGTCGCCCGAGACGAGCTTCCCATCGACGAGGAAACATTGGCTCCCGGGCGTATGACCCGGCGTGTGGAGCAGCTCGATGCGCACCCCGCCGACCTCGAGGACGTCGCCGCCGTCGTGAAGGACGAGATCCGAGGCCGAAAGGCCCGTCATGTACCGGATCCCCTCCACCTCGGAGCGGTGCGCATGGACCGGAACGCCGGCGATCTCCTGAAGGTCCGGCAGCCCCTCGACCCGATGGCCGAACAGATCCCCGCCGATGTGATCCGGATGGTAGTGGGTCGCAAGCGCTCCCGTGATCTTCATCCCGTCCGCCGCCGCGGCGTCGAAAAGACCCTGAACGTCCCAGGCGGGATCGACGACCACGCATTCGCCCGCGTCGCGGTCGCCGATCAGGTAGCAGAAGTTGACCATCTGCGCCGCGACCGGATCGCCGGCCGCGAAGTCGCGCCCGGCCAGAAGCTGTCGGAGATAGAGGGAGGACATGAGGGATTCTTTTGCCGCAGTTGGGGGAGGGAGTCAAGTAAAGGCAGAAATCAGAAGGCAGAAAGCAGAAGTAAAGGCAAAAGCAAAACCTGGTTGTTCTTGTTGTTGCTCTTACTTCTGCCTTCTGCCTTCTGCCTTCTGACTTGCCCTTCTCCCTACTCCGCGAGCGGGACCGAATTGCCGCCGAGCGGAAGTCGCGGGGGAGGCCTGGTGCCGGCTGCGGGGTCGACGCGGACGTCGAGAAGCTCGCGCAGGTTGGTGACTTCGATGAAGAGATGACGGTGGCGGAGTCCGTGGATCGCGATCGCGGCGAACAGGGTCGCGAACAGCAGGAGCAGCAGCGCGGTCGCGAAGGTCACGGCCATCGAAGGGCCGTCGGGGACGACGAAGCGGTTGAGCAGGATCAGGAAGAAGACCGGAAGGGGAAGCGCGGCCATCAGCGCCAGCGCGCGTCCCTGGATCTTGAAATAGGGGCGGGTCGAGAGAAAGACCGTGGCGAGAAAGAAGCCGAGCGCCCAGAGCGTGGCGAGCCTGAGCTCGAGCAGCATGTCGAGGGTGTCGAACTGGGCGGCGGTCAGCGCGGCCTGACGCTCGAGCAGCGCGGCGCGGAAATCGAGGGCTGCGTAGAGCCCCGCCGAGACCGCCGCGCTGCAGGTCGCGAAAATCGCGAAGAGTGAGGCGAACAGGTTGCGGGGAGCGACGAGCGCGGCCATCCGCAGAAAAAAGGCGGCCACCGGAATCGAGAGAAGCATCACCGCGATGACTCCGGTGGTGGTCGACCCGCGGAGGAGTTGGACGCTCGCGACTTCGAGCCATTCACCCGTCAGTCCGCGGTCGATCACCGCGCCCCCCAGGAGGGCGGCTCCGAGGAGGAGGAAGATGACCGCGAGGTAGAACAGTGACTTTGGCATGATCGGTCGAGGCTGCAGGCGGCCGCAGCCGTTGGTTCATGATAGCGGATTTCCCGGAGCCGGCTCAGCCGACCTCGCGCATTCCGACGAGCTCGTCCATGCGGATCTCGAGCTCGCCTCCGGTTCGTGACAGCCGAACCCACTCGGCACCCCCGGCTGTATAGACGTCCGAGATGAGGCCGCGTTCCCGCTGGCGCACGCCCTGGCGATCGAATTCGAGCTCTACCGGCTGGTTTCGAACGGAAACGTCCTCGAGCCGGTCGTGGTCGTCGCAGGAAATCGGCGTGTAGCCTTCCTCAGCCATGAACACCTCCTCCCCTCTCCAGGAACCGCCGGAGGAGCCCGCACCGATCGTGTATCTGTATTTTTCGCCCCCCCCGTCCGACTGATGATGTGGAGAGACCAAACCATGCTCCTCGCACAGGAAGTGATACTGATCGTGGACGACGACCCTGAGGTCACCGAGGGGTTGGCTCTGGCGCTGGCCGAGCCCGCGCGACTGATCATCACCTGCAACGACGTCGAGTCTGCCCAGGTGGTTCTCGAGCGGACGACAGTCCGAACCATGGTCACCGACGTCCGCTTCTCGGGCCCGTTCGGTTTCGAGGGACTCGACGTGGTTCGTCACGCCATCGAGAAGGCGCCCGGCATCCAGATCATCCTGATGAGCGGCAACGCCACGCCCGAGCTCGAAAGCGAAGCCTTCCGCCGCGGTGCGCAGGCGTTCCTGCAGAAGCCCTTCGGTCTGGAGCAGCTCGAGGAGCTGCTTCTCCAGGAGGCTTCATGACCGAAGAAAGACCCACTGTCATGAGCGACACGCCCCTCCCCTCCGCTGAAATCCTCCGGATCCCCACTCTCGACACGATTCTCACGAGCCCCCACCTGCGGCCGATGTTCCAGCCGATCGTCCACATGGCTGCAGGATGGCCGGTGTTCGGCTACGAATCGCTCGCCCGTTACCGCTCGGGCAATCCGCTGCTCGATCCCGATTTCCTCTTCCTTTACGCGGGCCGGAGCAATCGCATCTGCGATCTCGACGTCGCCTGCCTCACGCGCTCGATCGAGCACGGAACGGCTCTTGCCCAGGACCGCCGCCTGTTCCTGAACATCCACCCCGCCATGCTGCCGGAAATCGACCGGTGGGCCGGCATGCTCGAGCAAGCCGTGGCGAGCGGCGCCATCCCCGCGGAGAACATCATTCTCGAGGTGACCGAGCAGGGATCGGTCGACGAGCAACACCTGGCCATCCGTGCCTTCGACAGGCTGAAAGCGATCGGCCTCCAGCTCGCGCTCGATGACGTCGGAGTCGCCTACTCCCACCTCGCCCTGATCGACCGGATCAACCCGCGATACCTCAAGATCAGCCAGCACTTCGGCACCGGGTTCGAGCGGGACTCGACCAAGCAGAAGATCATCCGGAACATCACCTCGCTGGCGCGCGACTTCGGAGCGGAAGTGGTCCTCGAAGGAATCGAGACCGAGGACACCGCGATCGCCGCCCGAGACCTCGGAATCCAGCTCGGCCAGGGCTACTGGTTCGGCCGGCCCCAGGACGCGACGAAGTATGTGATGTGAGGGGCCAGGGGCCAGGGGCCAGGGAAGAGCGTGATTCATCGCAACGAAAAAGCAGGCCTTGCGGCCTGCTTTTTGTTGCACTCACCAGTGAGGTTCGGTTCTATTCTTCTTTACCGCCGAAGGCGCGCTCGAGGGCGAGGGCCATGGCGCTCTTGGACTGCGCTTCGGTTTCCTTGTTCATCTTCGCCATGTGGCCCATGTACTCGGCGCGATCGCCGGCGGCCTTGGCAGCCTCGTGGCTGAGGGCGATGCGGCGGCGTTCGGGGTCGATGCCGATGACCTTGACCTGAAGCTGCTCACCGACGTGGTGGGCGTTGGTCGGGTCGGTGCCGGGGGCGAGCTCGGAGGCCGGGATCAGGCCGGTGAGGCCCGGCTCGAGGCTGACGAAGACGCCGGGCTGGCTGGAGCGCTCGACGGTGCCGGTGACGACCTTGCCGAGGGGGTACTTCTCATCGGCGTTGTCCCAGGGATCGCCGGTGGCGACTTCGCGGAGGGCAAGTGAGAGGCGCTTGCGCTCCGGGTCGACCTCGCGGACCCATCCGGTGACGGCGGCTCCGATGGTCAGCTCGGGGCTGTCCTTGGTGGTTCCGAGGGGAAGCTGGGAGAGATGAACCAGGCCGTCGAGGCCGGGCTCCACTTCGACGAACAGACCGAAGTCGGCTTTGCGGACGATCTTGCCGGTGAACTGATAGCCCGGCTGGTACTTGTCGCCGGCGTAATCCCAGGGATCCGGCTCGAGAGCGCGGGTCGAGAAGGAGAGGCGCTTGCCGTCCTTTTCGATCTTGATGATCTTGACTTCCATCTCCTGGCCGATGGTGACCACGTCGGCGGGGTTGGTGATGCGGCCGTGGCTCATCTCGGAGACGTGAAGCAGCCCCTCGACCCCGCCGATGTCGACGAAGGCGCCGAAAGGAACGATGGTCTTGACCTTCCCCTTGTAGACGTCGCCGAGGTGGAGGTGCTCGCGGATCTGCTCAGCGCGGACGGCGGACTCTTCCTTGAGGAGAGCGGCGCGCGAGACGACGAGCTTCCGGCCGTCGGGAGACATCTCGGTGACGAGAAACTCGAGCGACTGTCCGAGGAAGCTGTCGGGGTTCTCGATCTTGCCGAGGGTGATCTGGGAGAGGGGGCAGAAAGCGCGGACGCCGCCGACGGAGACGTCGAAGCCGCCCTTGTTGCGGGCGCCGACTTTCCCTTCGACCGGAATGCGGTTTTCAAAAGCGCCATGAATGGCGTCCATCGAGGCGCGGCGGAGGAGCATTTTCCTCGACAGGCGCACCTGTGCGCCGGTTTCGACGACGGTGGCCTCGACGGTATCGCCGACCTGGAGCCCTTCTTCGAGCTCGGCGATCGCGATGACCGCTTCCATCGGGCCTCCGTAGGAAACATAGGCATCCTCGCCCGAGATCGAGACGATCGTTCCCTTCAGGAGATCGCCTTTTTCCATCTGCTTGAAATTCAGGCTCGCCTCGAACGCCTCCGCAAAGGAGCTCTCGGCATTTTCTTTCGGTTGGGTCATGCGGGTAAACCTTCCTGGTGAGTGTTCCCCGGACGCGATGGTCGGGGACGTGGGGTGCGTATGGTACTCGAAATCCGAGCGAATCTCCAACCGCAGCCGTTAGACCAAACGGGGGGTTGCAGTCGTGAATTCCTGAAAGGCAGGGAGTAGAGGCAGGGGCTAGGGACTAGGGGCTGGGGGCTAGCAAAGGCAACAGCCACAGAGCGGCTGAATGCAAAACGAC
>JBHEOL010000146.1:0-6226 GCA_046261635.1 Thermoanaerobaculia bacterium
AAAACGCTCTTCCCGAGGATGGGTCTCCCGCTCGAACTGGACTGAACCCCGCTACCTGAGCTTCGCCCCGTGTCCGATGAGGAGTTGCCTCAGGATCGAGCGGTGGCAGCGCTCTTCGTCCTCGCAGTAGCAGCCGACCGAGAAATTGGTCGTCTGCGACAGCACGGCCAGGAGCTCGACGTCGTGCTTCGCGGCGGGCCGGGACATTTCGGCCTTGTACTTTCTCGTGAACGCGGCCCACTGCGCCGGCGTCTCCGCCTTCTGCCCCAGCTTCATCGTCTCCACGCTTGGTGCGAGATTCGGAAACCAGACGTCGTACCAGTTCTGCTTCGAGAACTCCGATTTCGGGACGCCGCGCGGCGGGCGTCGGACGGTGCCGATGCGGATTCCTTCGCCGGGAGCTCGCGGCGATCCCAGCCGGACGATCCGCACGCTCATGATGCGCTCTCCGCGGGAGGCGCCTTCTGCGGTCCGGCCGTCCGAGCTCCCGACCACCACAGCAGCGCGATGAAGAGGATCTGAAACGCGACACGCGGCACGAGTGGGGTGACGGGCGCCCCCCGAAGCGTGAGACTCGCCTGCGCGGCGTAGATGTTCGCCGGGAGCACGGCGACGAGGAAGAGGATCAGCGCCAGCGCCGCGATGCGAGGTGTGCGCGGGATGAGCAGGCCGACGGCCCCGAGAATCTCGCAAACGCCGGTGAGGGTGACCATGAGCTCGGGATTCGAGATGAACGGTGGAACCATCACGACCAGGTCGGGACGCATGCTGTTGAAGTGCGCCACGGCCGTGAAGAGGAACATCACGGCGAGCCCGACGCGGGTCGCCGCGGGCCAGCTCCTGAGAGATGCGACCCCGAGTTGCCCGCTCGCGCGAGCGATCAGCGTAACGACGGCGAGAACGATCAGTGGTGCCATGATTCCCGGGTCTTCACATCGTGTTGTTTCCAAACGGGGATGGAGAAGTATAGCTGGCTTCGAAGGTCGGGGTGATGATGATCACCGCAGCAGCCTCGAGCATGCGAGTAAGAAGGTCACCAAGGAGCCTTCCTATGATCGCGCTGGCAGTCCGAGTTCTCCTCGCCACAATCGCGCTTCTGGTCGCGCAGATCATCGCGGCCGGCGTGGTCGTGGCGGCGTTCGGATCTGACGGCCTGCCGCCGGCGGCTCCCGGCTCGCTACCGTTTCAGGTCGTTTCGAACCTGATCCTCGTCGTCGTTCTCGCCTGGCTCGCTCAGCGAGCGCGTTGGCGCGGATGGCGGCTTGCCGGAGCTCTTGCAGTCGTTCTCTACGGAATCGCCATTTTCAACAGCATCATCGAAGCCGTCTTCTTCGGATTCTTTACGGCGCGCACCGGGGCCGTCATCCTTCTGATGACCGCTCTGTCGACCGCGCTCTTTTCCCCGGCTCTGCTTCTCCTCGCGAAGAGAGATTCGAGCTCACCGGCTCGCTCCGATTGGAACCTCATCCTGACGGCTCCCCGTTTTGCCGCGGGGGCGGCGGCCTATCTCGTCATTTACTTCGCCTTCGGGATGATGATTTTCCCTTTCATCGCGGACTTCTATTCGGGACTTGGAACGCCTCCGATGGCTCGCGTGATTGGAATGGCGCTGTTCGTCCGCGGCCCGATCTTCGTCGCTCTCGCCGCGCTCATCATCGCGATGAGCGGCGCCAGCCGGAGAGAGACGATCCTGATGGTCGCCGTCAGCATGTCCGTTCTCGGCGGCGTCGCGCCCTTGATGGTGCCGAGCTCCCTGTTTCCAGACGCCGTGCGGCTGGTGCACTTCATCGAGGTGAGCTCCGAGAACTTTCTCTTCGGCTGGATTCTCGGAATGCTGCTCACGAGGCGAGCCTCGCCAGCAATCGGAACACCGGCGCCCATCGAGGTCGTCCCCGCAACAGGACGCACCTGAGCCGTCGCCGCCCGTGTTCGGCACTCACGCTCGCAGCTGCGCTCACGGAATCAACCGGCGGGCGAGCACACTCCAACACCTCAGGCCGAGGTGAGTGTCACGCGTGAAGAGCTAGAGTTGTCTCAGCTGACACGCCAGGAGAATGAGTGCGTAACCGATGATCCAGGACCAGGTTGCAATGTCCGCACTGACCTGGACGATCCCGAAGTGAGCCACGAGCGCCACGATGAAGAGCACGAGCGACACCATCCACGTGATGAATTTGGGGGCATTGGTTTGCTTCGCCATGAATCGATCTCCCTGCGGTTCTTGCCGCGGCACAACGGTCAGGTGTTTGCGGGTCAGTTGTCGGGGGGACAGGTCGAGGGGTTCGTCGCCACGCTTCCGGAGCGACGTGGGCTGATCCACTGCCGAGATCGTGTGCAAGGATCGGGCCGCTTGAGAGAATCTCGGAAGACGCTCGAGTTCTGACCATCGGTGGACAAACGACTTTCTCTTCCCCGCGACGGATCGACGAAATCCTCGCCGCGCTTCAACCGCCTCGCTCGTCGCTTTCCCTGTTACTCTGACCTCCCGAGGTCATCGTCATGAGGCTAGTCAGCTTCGCCGTGCTCTTCGCTCTGCTCGCCATCCCGGCCACCGCCGGGCCGCCCGCGGCGGAAGCAGAGATTTCGCGAGGTCGCCCGGTCGACCGGGCACCAGCGGAAGGCATCCGCCCGTGCGGTACCGACATCTGCGACACGTCCCAGCCTCACGCCTGCATCGAAATCACGAACGCCGAAACCGCGTGGCGGACCTGCATTTCGAACCAGGGACGCCGCGGCATCGTTCTCGGACCCACCGATCTGCGCCGTACGCGATCGGGACCGTGGATGCGCGTACTGCGCGAGGCCGGCATCGCCGATATCTTCGTTCCGTATCACGGCCTCGGCCTTCGCCTCTACGACAACGAAACGACGAGCGCGGAATCGATCCGCGAGGTTACGCCCGGCGACGCGGGCTCGAACGGATCGGTTCTCACGCTTTCGGGTCAGACCGTGCCGCAGATCGTGGCGGAATCGAACGACCGCGGCATCGCCTGGCTCTGCAAGGAATCGAGGAGCATCAGCCGCCGCGGCACGGAGCTCGTGCTGTGGGGAGTGATGGACGCGGCGAACTACGACTTCATCATCGAGTACCGGCTGCGCGACGACGGCGGCATCGGATTCCGCCTCGGTGCGACAGGCTTCAACAATCCCTACTTTCCAGCTCGCAGCACGACCGAGCCGCACATGCATGACGTGCTCTGGCGGATCGACGTCGACCTGAATGGCCCGGGCGGCGATACCGCGATGCAGCTCTCGCACGTCGAGACGCCCGACATTCCGCGCTCCGCACGCGACGTCGAGGAGCCGTTCAACGGCGGGCGCGAAGGGGTCATGACGTGGGATCCCGAGAAGTTCTCCACGATCGGTGTCGTCGACGAGACCACGAACGCCCATGGAAACCGGATCGGATACGTGATGCGCATTTCCGCGATCGGCCTCGCACGCCATTTCGGAGGATTTGCGCGCGAAGAGAAATTCACGCTGTCGGACTTCGCGGTGACGACGTACGACAAGTTCGAGCGCGATGCTTTCTTCGACACTGCGCACGTTCGGTATCTTCAGCCCGATCAGTACCTCCTCGGTCAGGATCACCCCGGAATGGGCGTCTCCGATGGCGAGTCGGTGGAGGAGTCGGACATCATCCTCTGGTACCGATCGTCGGCGCATCACCATCCGCACGACGAAGATCACGCCCCCGGCGACCCGTCCGCGCTCATGACCGGCATCACCAATGTTCACTGGCAGGGCGTCGACCTCGAGCCGCGGAATCTGTTCGACCACAATCCGCTGGGAGGCCCGAGCCGCGCGCAGTGCTGGTGAGGCTCAGTGGTCGTGCCGCATGTTTCTTTCGTCGGCCGCCACGAGGGCGCCCCAGAGCCGGGGGTCGTCGACATCGCCCAGGCCGCCGAGCGGGAGATCCCGTGCGACGCCGAACCCCGTTTCCGGGAGAAACCCCATGAAATCGGCGAGCGTCCCGCCGACGTACACGGTGATCGCTCCTTCCGGTTCATTGTCGAAGACGATGATCGTAAATACTCCTTCCATGGCTGGACCGCGACCCGCCTCTACGGATCTGCGCGTTCACCGACCGGAGGCTTATCTCTCTCCGGTTTCGACAACTGCTCACGGGCCCAGGGCAGGCTTCGCCAGGCTTGAATGGTCGCTGCGAGATACCAGAGACCGACGAAAGGGCCGATGTCGAAGGACCCGGCCTCTGCCGGGGGGATCGGAAACGGTATGAGATTCAGGACGATCACGAGCAAGCCGAGTGAGAGTCCGGAAACCGCGAAAGCCCAGCCGAAGCGAGGGTGACGCCGCACGGCCCACCCGAACGCCAGCGTCCCGAGCCCGATGTAAACATCCCACGCGACGTCGAGGCCCAGCCACACGCCGACGAGATCGCGCGCTCCTTCCGAAGCTCGGGCGCGAACCGCCAACTGGACCAGAGCCATCGCCGTGAAGAGGCAACCAGCGAGGAGATTGAGAATCGCACCGAGCGCAGCCGCGACGGAGGATCCATGGAGCCTGACGAGGTGATAAAGACCCAGGCTCCCAACCCCGATCGCGGGCCCCAGCAACGCGGCGACCGCGGCGGTCACGGCAAGCGGAAGCGGTGCGAACAGCAGCACCGGATAGAGCGCGCTGGCGGCGAGTCCGCCGACAATGCCGATCCGAATCCACCGGATATCGTCGTGTCCGAACAAGATGTCCTCCACAAAGCTCCTGGGCGTCCTGCGGTTCAGATTCGCAAACCAGGCCCCCGACCAGTATAGAACTCGAGATCCAGCGCCCCCGGGGTTGGTTCCCAGTTCAACCGCCTCCACTCGTTTGAAATCTCTCACGCGACCGCTCAAACCGGCCTGAAGGCCTCGGTCGATTCCTGTCGGGAAACGCAGCGTAGCCGCTCCGGATGCAACCACGCCTTCAGCTGGCAGGCCGCGGCCTGACCTCTTTCAGGTTCGCCGTGACTCCCAGCGCGTGCAACGCCCGGACGACCGAGATCGCCGTCGCGGCGTTGACGTACGCAAGAACGAATGGCGCGGCTCGCAACCGCGCCACGATCTCGGAGCTCTTCAGTGATGCCGCTCGCTTGATCGCGGCTGCGATCTGAGCTAGCGGAGCCGTCCGTGGAACGTGGACGACGTGCAGATCGGCAAGATGGGAATCGCTGCCGACGTACTCAGCGTACTCCTCTTCGAGCAGTTGCCGCACCGAGACGTACATCCCCTCCGGTCGATCCTCCAACTCCGGATCGAAGGCGGCGATCGGCTGGATCTGCATCGGACTCGACGCGACGAGATAGTGCGTGAAGTACCCGTCCCACCCGAACTCCACCCACCCTCGGCCGAGACGCGGCGACGCCGCGGTCAGATGGAGTTGCGCGGCGGGGAGGAACTCGGCGAAAGGGAGCTCCAGGCCATCGGTGATCGAGTAGAGATCATGGATCGCCGGCGGGAGGGGGGAGAGATCTGCCGGCGGCGGCCTGAGCGCAATCTCCACTCCCAGCTCCGCGGCCACTTGCTTGAGCAGGTCGAGTAAGCCCATCGGATCCTTCGATTCGCGCGTCAGCTGCGTTCCTCCGGATCGGGATGGTAGCGCAGTGCGATCCTCGTGATCGAGCGACGCCACCGTAGCCGGACTAACTGTTCACGACCGCGATCGCCCCGTACACCAGCGCATTCCACACGGTGATACTGATCCCCGCCGTCAGCTCCATCCGCCGCGGCATTCCTCCGGGATACACCAGCGGCGCGATGTAGTGCTCGACGAACCCACCTTCGTATCCGGACATCGAAGCACGCCGGCGGAGCTCCTTCTCGCGCGGTGTCAGAGGACAGGTCCAACCGGCGAAGTTCACCACCGCCGACCAGATCACCACCGGCGCATGCAGCCAGAGCCAGCGGAGGTCCGCAAATCCGAGAAACCCACCGAAGACCGCGAAAAGGACCCAGACGAAGTGAATCGCGAGGACCGCTTCCGGCGCCATCCTGCCGATCCAGGAGACGGGGTCGTTCGGAGTGTCCGTCATCGTGCTCCATGGTAGCCGACGCGCAGGACCGGCTCAGGTCAGCCGATGAGTCGATCGATAGCCGCTCCACAATTTTTGAGAGTGGAGAACAGGATGAACACAAGAACCACTACAAACCAGCCGTACAGCAGCTTTCGGCCTCCTGGCGTGGGACGAGAATCCCACACCCCGGGATCCTGCTTGGGCTCGACCCTGAGG
>JBHEOL010000156.1:0-2912 GCA_046261635.1 Thermoanaerobaculia bacterium
CCCTCAGCGCGAGCGTGTTCAACAAGAGCAATCCTGCAGGCACCTACGGCTCGGCAGTCCCCGTGTTGCGCTCCGACCGCGGAATCAGGGCCGGAGAAGAGCTCGTCATTCCGGGACTCGTCGGATCCAGCGCCGCCGGCCGGACGAATCTGATGGTGCAGGAGCTGGCCGGCCACGATACGCCGATCGTCATCTATCTCCTGCAGGCGTCTGGCAGCGGTGTCAGCATTCGGGAGGAAGTCGTTCCTGCGTTTCAGCATGTGCGGCTGAACGACGTGGCGCCCGCCGGAGCAACGACAGCAGTGATCGGTGTGAAGGGAGGCGCAGCCGGATCCGTGCTCGCGTACGCGACGCCCGTAGACGTGTTGAGTGGCGACACGTGGGTCGTCACCGACTGGGCACGGGTCGAAGGGTTCGCCGCCGATGCCAGGCAAGTCATTCCCATCGCCGGTAAACTCGAGGGAGCCAACGCAAACTACTTCAGGACGACCGTAGCAATCGCGAATCAGAGCTTCGTCCCGGCCGCCGTACTCCTGCGCTTCGTTTCGAGCGCGGGTGAGTCGGTCGAGAAATCCGTATCGCTGGGACCGCGTGCGACCGTCAGCTTCTCCGACGTCATCAGCGAGTTGTTCGGCATCCCCAGTGGAATCGGGTTTCTCGAGATCGATCCGCAGGGGACGCCGGTGACGGTGACCAGCCGAACCTTCGCCACGATCGGCGAAGACCCGAAAACCTTCGGGACCGGCGTCCCCGCCGTCGCAGCATCGATGAAGAGAGGCGCCATTGCCCGGATCAGTGGGTTCGATGATGCCGATACCGGGACGATCTTCGCGAAGACTCCCGCAACCTTTCGTACGAACCTCGGTCTGATTGAAACCTCCGGCAAGGCGGCTACGGTGCGGGTGACGCTCTACTTCCGGCACCCCGTCAGCAGTTCTCTCACCGCCGTCGGTTCGGGTTCGCGCGAGTTCACTCTCGCTCCCCGCCAGTTCCTGCTACTTCAGGGCATCGCCGCAGAGATCCTCGGCGATTTCCGCGGGAGCCTCAAGGGGAACCTGAAGGATCTCTTCGTTGATATCGAGATCGTGAGTGGCGACGGAGAGGTGATCGGATTCACCTCCTCGGTCGACAATGGGACGGCGGATCAGCTGTTCAAGCTTCAGTAGGGACCGCCTGTGGCGGTCCGTTTCCCGGGTGCGCGGCAACGTGACACGGACCGGCGCAGCCGGTCCCTACCGCACCGTCCGAAACGCCGCCCAGACCCACAGGTAATTCGGGCGGAACCAGTTCCGGAACGAACGGCGGACAAGCTCCTTCGGCGTGGCGGGGGAGGCGCCCTTCATCACGTAGTGCGCGCCGTCGAAAAAGTCCGCCGAGTACTGCGGATACGACGGCATTGGCCGGAAGCCCTCGAACGGCGCGAACGGGGTCGCGGTCCACTCCCATCCGTTGCCGACGAGGTCGTCGACGCCCCACGCGCTGCGCCCGGCGGGAAAACTGCCGACGGGGAGGGGGTCCCACGACTGGAGATCGAAATTGCCGTGCTCGCGCCTCGGCTGGTCATTCCCCCAGGGGAACCTCCGCTCTCTCCCTTCCGGAGTTCCGAAGGCTGCGCGGTGGTACTCCGCCTCTGTCGGCAGGCGCGCCCCGCTCCATCGCGCGTATGCCTCCGCCTCGGCGTGCGTGACCCAGACCGGCCAATCCGGCGGGAGATCGATCTCGCCCCTCATCCCGCGCCAGAGCCAGCGCCCCTCGCGTTGAACCCAGAAGTGCGGGTGGTCTTTCGATTCCGCGCGGATCCACCGCCACGCTTCCTCGCTCCAGAGCTCCGGATCGCCGTAGCCGCCCGCGTCGACGAACTCGAGAAACTCTCGGTTCGTGACGTTCGTGGCATCGATCTCGAACGAGGGGACATCGGCCTCGACTGCCTCGAGCTCGTTGTCCCAGCCGAACTGGATCTCCTCGCGTGTCGCGCCGAGGCGAGCCGTACCCGCGGGGATGCGGACCCGAGCCGGTGTGGTGCGGGCGTCCCGCCCGTCCCCTGGCGGGGGAGCGATCCCGCGTTGGGGCATCGTTTTCTTTGCCGGATCGAGAGCGTGGAAGATGTAGAGGAGCGTCTCGTGATGCATCGCCTCGTGCTCGAGGATCGTCCAGATCGCCTCGCCACGCCGCATCGCGGCGCGATCGTCCCGTTCGAGAGGCTCCTCGGCGAGGAAGCGCTCGACGAGGGCATCGGCGCGCTCGCCGTACCGGGCGATCGCGCCCCTCTCCGGCCACGCCTGAATCGTCGCGAGCGCCGCTTCGTCGGTGTCGCCGGGATCGATCCCCCGCTCGAAGAGCATCTCGAGCTCCTCGTCGATCCCGTGGGCGCCGTGCCCCTTCTTCGCGAGCGTATTGACGTTGAAGGCGGGGAGGTGGCCGTCGTAGAAGACGATCGGGTGGCGCAGCGGAATCGGGCGCTCGTGGTAGGACGAGTCCGGGATCATCGCGAAGAGCTCGCGCGAGCGGCGCCGGACGGCGCGGAACCAATCGAGGAAGAACTGGCGTTGCGTTTCCGACATGGCGACGCCTATTTTGTCATCCCGAGCCGAGGGGGGCGAGTTTTGGCCGCGCAGCCGGCCGCTCTCGCGAAATGTCATCCCGAGCGTAGCGAGGGATCTGGGTGGGCGTGGCGCGCGTGACGCGACGACGTGGATCGGCGGGAGACCGCGTTTCGCCCGTTGAACGCGAATGACGATTCTCCCGCCATTCACCGTCCTCCGTTCCACGCTGCCCCCGCCCAGATCCCTCGCTACGCTCGGGATGACATTTCCCGGGTTCACGTCCACTCATGGCGCCAGCGCCATCACTCGGCTCAGGATGACGCTCTAGCCGGGCGGTGCGGGCGGCGGCGGGGCTTGCACCGGCGGGGG
>JBHEOL010000171.1:0-3914 GCA_046261635.1 Thermoanaerobaculia bacterium
TCCATCGGGAACTTCTGCGCCTCATCCCATTCCATGACATGGGGACGGATCTCGGACTCGGCGAACTCCCGGACCATCTGCCTGATCTGCTGCTGCTCGTCGGAAAGACGGAAATCCATGTGTTTCTCCTTGACTGGGATCGAAAACGAGACGGCGCGCATTCTAACAGGGAGAAGAAAACCAATAGGACAAATAGGACCTATAGGACGAATAGGACCTATAGGACGGGCAGGGTACAGGAGTTGAACGAGGCCCTGAGGTTTCGCCGTCCTATTCGTCCTATAGGTCCTATACGTCCTATTCGTCCTATCGTCCTCCCTCCCCCTACCGGTACTGCTCCCTCACCCAGTCCGCCTCTTCCCGCGAGAGCGGCTCCCCCACTTTCGCCGCCGACTCGGCCTGGCGGGGCGTGCGCTGACCGAGGAGAACGGTCGAAGTCGGGGCGTCGGCGCGCAGGGCGCCGATGAGCGGCCCCAGGACCGGTTCCTCACGATCGGCGAACCGCTCGCGGAGCGCAGCGGAGGCCCGCTTCATCCTGGCGATCGCCTTCGCGTCGCGGAACTCCGGAACGTTGCTCCGGAAATCTCCCTCGGGAAACTCGACCGGCTCGTCGTACTTGCCGAGCAGTAGTCCGTGCTTGATCGGCGAGAAGAAGGCGACACCGATGTCGCTGCGGTCGACCCAATCGCGCAGCCCGCTCGTGGCGTAGTCGTCGTCGACCACGTTGCGGTAGGGCTGCACCACGTCTGGCTGCACACGGTCGATGAATTTCATGATTTTCGTGGCATCCCAGTCGGAGAGGCCGAGAAACCGGAACTTCCCTTCCTCCCGAAGGCGCTGCATCGTCTCGAGGGCATCATCGAAGTACTGGCCGTTCTCTCCGAAATCGCAGTGATGGAAGTAATGGAGATCGACCGCGTCGGTGCGGAGATTCTTCAGCGAGCGCTCCATCCGCTCCCGGATCAGCGCGGGGTGGTAGAAGTGCGCGTGATCCCCCCGGTCCCAGCCGACCTTCGTGGCGAGGAAGATCTCGCCACGGGGCACCTCGCCCCACATCGAGCCGATCAGGCTCTCCGCCTGGCCGTCACCGTAGACGTCGGCCGTGTCCCAGTGGGTGATCCCGACCTTCCAGGCGGTGACGATGGCCAGCTTCGCGGCCGCGTCGTCGTGGCCCGCCCAACCGACCGAGGTCCCCTCCGCGGTCACTCGTTCTCCGCCGTGCCCCCACGTTCCGAGGGAGACGAGAGGCACGGATACATTGGTTCTGCCGAAACGGATCGTTTCCACTTGAAGTCCTTTCTCCAGTCATCAGGGAGCGCCGCGCCGAAGCTTCAACCCGGAATCAGTACCGCACGAGCAGACCGGCGGCGCGGACGACCTCGTCCTCACTCACCAGGAAAGCCTGCTCCAGCGGGGGAGAGTACGGCACCGGAGTGTCGAGAGCACCGAGAATGCGGACCGGGGCGTCGAGCCACTCGAACGCCTCCTCCTGGATGATTGCGGCGAGGCTCTCGCCGATCCCGCCGGTACGGGTATCTTCATGCACGATCAGAACCCGGTTGCAGTGGCGCGCGAGCGTGAGGATCGCCGGCCGGTCGAGCGGCGCCAGTGTCCGCAGATCGAGCACACTCGCCTCGATCCCCTCGGCCGCGAGTTTCTCCGCGGCTCGCATGGCGAGGTGGACGTAGGCGCCGTAGGAGATGATCGCGAGATCATCGCCCTTGCGCCGGAGCGCCGCTTTTCCGATCGGAACGCTGCCCGGATGGTCGTCGAGCTTTTGACGGACACGCGGGTCGCGGTAGAGCGCGATGTGCTCGTAAAAGAGCACCGGATCGGGATCGGCAACCGCGGCCGCCATCAGCGCCCGCGCGTCGTGCGGGGTCGACGGAACGACGATTTTCAGTCCCGGCGTCCGGTAAAACCACGCCTCGGTATTCTGCGAGTGATACGGCCCTGCGTGCCTGAGCCCGCCCCACGGCATCCGCACCACCATCGGGACCGACTCGCCGAAGCGGTAGCGGACCTTCGCGGCGTTGTTGACGAGCTGATTGAACCCGGTTGCGACGAAGTCATTGAACTGCATCTCGCCGATTGGTCGCATCCCCGCCAGCGCCGCTCCGATGCATACGCCGAGAACTCCTCCTTCGGCGATCGGCGAGTTCACGATGCGACTGCCGAACTCGGGCAGTAGCGGCCGGAGCATCAGAAAGGCGTTTCCGTACTTCCCGCCGACATCTTCGCCGTAGATGAACACGCGAGGGTCGCCCCGAAGAGCGTCTCCGATGCCCATCATCACCGCTTCGAGGAACGTGCTCCCTTTCGGATCGTGGCGAGGGCCTTCCTCGAGCGGGGGAAGCGCGGCGGGAATCTCGGCGGCGCCCTCGAGCACTTCGATCCGCTCGCGCTGCGGCGCCCCTGTGAACACGTCTCTTCCCGCCTCTTCCGGTTCCGGCCAGGGCGCGGAGATCACCTTCGCTGCCTCGTCCTGGACGAGCACCTCCGCCTCGATCTTCCACTCGGTGACCTCACCGGTCTTCACGATCCCTTCGGACTGAAGCCGCACGGCATAGCTCTCGATCGGATCCCTCCGCGACCAGTACGCGTAGAGCTCCGGGTTGGCGTACCCCTGGTCCGTCAGGGGGGGATAGTCCCAGGAGGGGTGCGGATCGCGGCCGAGATAGAGCATGTCGTCGTGATGCGCGTGGCCGCACATCCTCATGGAGACGAGCTCGAGGAGGGCGGGTCCTTCACCCCGCCGCGCGCGGTCGACGGCCCAGATGAACGCGGCGGCGACCGCGTCCGCATCCGTCCCATCGATCGTGATGCCGGGAATGCCGTAGCCGGTCGCTTTCTCGGCGAAGACGCGGACCGCGGCCTGGTCCTGAACCGGCGTGGAAAGCGCGGTCTGGTTGTTCTCGAGACAGAACACGATCGGGAGCTTGCGCGCGGCGGAGAGGTTGATCGCCTCGTGCCATTCGCCGAGGGATGACCCTCCTTCTCCGATGAAGGAGATCGCGACGCGGTCCGAGCCCTGGAGCTGGAAGCCGAACGCCATGCCGGCCGCCGTCATCGTGGAAATCGTCAGGGGAGCGGAAGCGGGGATGATCCCGTGGCCGATGTCGCCGATGTGCAGGTCCTTGCCGTTCATGGGGGGACCGGACTTCGCCATCTGAGCGCTGAGAACCATCCGGACGGTATCCCGGCCGGGCCGCATCGCGAGAGCGGCGCCGAGGTCACGAATGATGGGAGCGATGACGTCGCCGTTCCATCTGCCGTCCGAACCGACCCATCGCTCACCGCGGCGGAGACGGATGGCCGCGGCGTAGATCGCTTCCTGACCGAGCGAACGGAACCCTTTCCCCTGAAACGAGGCAGAGCCCCAGCGGACCTCGCCACCGGTGAAAAAGCTCTTGAGTCGGTTGTCGAGAGCGCGCGTGACGATCATTCCGCGGAGGATCTCGCGGCGCTCGTCGGGAGTGAGGGTCGCGGCGATCGATTCGCGGCGAAGAAAGCCATCACAGACCGCGAGCAGATCGGTCCGCGCCTGGGCGAGACGGCGTCCGGCCTCGATGCCGGGAGTCGTCTCGGCGAGCTGGATCTCACCGCCCGTCGCAGCGGAGGGGAACCTGTGAAGCTCCTCGAAACGGCGGGTCAGAAGGGCCCGGAGCGGCTGCCGGAGAGCGTCAATTTCCGGGGCGTCCCGTCCGGGAATGCCGCTGGAGGAGAGAACCTGCTCGAATGATTCGATCGCAATCCGGGCCGCGAATGGATATCGCTCGGCGACGAAGGCACCGAAGCGCTCGAGCAGCGTCGTCGGCCGGACCAGAGGGATCATCGTCATGAATGACGAGATGGTAGCAAGTTTTCTCTCGCATCCTCACGAAGTACTGCCCCGCGGGCGGAGGAAAAGATCC
>JBHEOL010000202.1:0-12606 GCA_046261635.1 Thermoanaerobaculia bacterium
ATGGCGGCGGTGATGACGAAGGAGCCGGACCTCACGACGTTGCCGGCGACGACGCCGTCCGACGTGCGATGGCTTCTCGATCGCTGCCTGCGTAAGGACCCCCGTACCCGATGGCCGGATATCGGGGCCGCGCGGCTCGTGCTGCAGGATGTTCTCGCCGGGAGGGGGATCGAGGCGGAGGCGCCGCGGGCGACCGGGGAGATCCAGAGCGCGCCGCCTCGACGTGCGCTCGAGCGGTGGGGCTGGGTCGTGCTCGTCATCCTGGTGCTCGCAGCGACCGCGATCGCGTTCCGCTTTTTCCCACGCGCGAGCGATGCTCCCGAGGCGCGTCCGTGGTGATCGCCGGAACGGGACTCAACGACATCTGGGTGATCGATGTCCGGCGGGGGATGACCACCCGCGTGACGAGCGGACCGGCGGGAGCCTCGAATTTCGTCTGGTCCCCCGACGGCAAGGAGCTCATTTACAACCGGAAATCCGAAGCACGGATGGCGTTTCACCGGCAGGAGCTGCGCGCCGGTGCGGTTCCCTCGGAGCTTCGCGAAGCGGCAGGACGCGGGTGGCCGGAGGAGTGGTCGCAAGACGGAAAGGTCCTGCTTTACCGCAGGGCCGGTGAGGAGAATGGCGTGTGGGCGCTGCCCCTGGAAGGGAAAGGGGAGCCCGAGCTGGTGCTGAAGACTGAGTTTCCGGTGGCGAGAGCGCGAGTGTCTCCGGACGGCCGGTGGGTCGCGTATATGTCCAGAGAATCGGGCGGGCTCGAGGTGTACGTCGAGCCGTTGCCCCGGCGGGGAGAGCGGGTGCGCGTCTCTCGCGATGGAGGCGAACAGCCGAGGTGGCGAGGCGATGGAAAGGAGCTCTTCTATCTCTCGCACAAAGGGCGCCTCATGGCCGTTCCCTTCGGGGACGGGACGAGGGGAGCTGAGGTCGGAGTGCCCGAAGAGCTCATCGCAGCCGATACGCTCCGGGCCGTGATGGGAGACCCTTTCGGAGATTACGACGTCACGCCGGACGGGGAGCGATTCCTGATCAAGAGGCGCCTCGACCGGGAAGAGAAGCAGCGCATCCACCTCCTGACGAACTGGACATCGTTGCTCGACCGACAGCCACAGTGAAAGGTGGAGGCGAGGTCCGAAAGGTCGGGGCCAGGTCCGGAAAACCAACGGACGGGCTTGAGGCTAGGCCTCCGCTCCTCTTTGCGCGGGTGAGGCGGGAGGGAGGGGGCTCCCGCGAGATCGGCGGTCTTGGCTTCGCTCGACGCGCCGGCTACCGCCTGGCTCCGCTCCGCGGTGCGGATCCTGCCGGTGGCTCCGAAGCCACTTTCTCGTCGGGGGGAGCCGTCAGGTGTCTGGATGGCGGTCAGCGCGCGCGCAGTTGGGGGAGGTCCACGCAACTCGCGACGGTGGCGAATCGGGGATCGTCTTCCAGCTTGCGGAACCGAGGATTGGCGTCGAGAAATGCGAGCGTGCGATCGCGATCGCGGCAGGCCTTGAAGAGCCAGCGGAAGGCTTCGTCCCGATCGCCCATCCCGATGTAGACGAGCGCGATCTTCGCCGCCGGAATGTACCGAGTGCCGGCGGCCGCCAGCAGTTCGTCGATCACGGCCTGCGCCTGGTCCCGCTCTCCCCGCATACCGTGGACGTAGCCGATCATCCAGAGCGGCTCGACGTTGTCGCCGGACCTCCCGCGACACTTCGCGAGCTCCGCGAGGGCCCGGTCGTACTCCCCGCGCATCTCGTAGGCCTTGCCGAGGTTCATCCTGGCGATCCAGAAGTCGGGGTCCAGCTCGAGCGTGTGACGAAGCTGTCGGATCCCCTCGTCGACGTCTCCGGCCTGAAGAGAGAATTGTCCGGTGAGCGTGTTGATGATCAGCGAAAGCGGGTCGAGGCGCTGGGCCCGCCGCGCCTCGACCATTGCTTCTTCGTGGCGCCCCGTATTCGAAAGCAGATGGGCATAACGGATGTGCGCGATCGCCGAGCCGGGATCGAGCTCGAGTGCGCGCAGAAAGTCGGCTTCGGATCCACTCCAGTCCCAGTCGTGAAAGAACTTCACGGTGCCCAGCGTCATATAGGCCTCGGCAGACGAGGGGTCGAGCTCGATGGCCCGCATCGCTGCCTGTCGCGCGAGCCCGTAGTTCTCGCGTGGCTCACGATCGGCACTGATGGGGAGAATCGCATAGGAATCCGCCAGACCCGCCCAGGCGTCGGCGTACTCCGCGTCGAGCGCAATCGCCCGTTTGAAGTGAGCGATGGCTTTGTCGACCTCGACGCTGTGCGAACGGAAGTAGTGCAGCCGGCCCAGTGCGTAGGCCCGGTACGCCTCATCGCTGGCGGTGGCCACGCGAACGCGTCCCGCGGCCGGCGTCAGATCGAGCTCGCGTGACAGACGCCTGGAGATGGAGTCCTGAACCGAAAGGATCTCGCTGGAGCGCTCGTCGAACTGACCGCTCCAGATCTGCACGTTGTCGGCCACCCGGACCAGCCGCGCCGTGACGCGAATGCGGTCGCCGGTGCTCAGGATCGTGCCGTCGAGCACCGCGTCCACGCCGAGCGCTCTCCCCGCATCCACCGCATCCTGCTCGATCCCGCCGTATCCTCGAACGGCGGTCAGCGGGCGCACGAGCAGCGTTCCGTTTCCCCCGATCCTCGAGATCAGGGCGTCGGCCATCCCCAGCTCGAGCGCCTCGTCGCGCTCCGCCGGAACGATGGGCTTGAAGGGAAGCACGGCCAGGCTCTGAATCTCCCGTGACACGGGTACCGTTGCCCTGCCGCGCCAGATCACTCCCCACGCGACGGCCGAGATCACCAGAATCGCCACGGCGCCCGTCGCGAGAATCCACGCAAACCGCGACGTCGGCTCTTCGATGGTGATCGTGGTGGTGTCGCGCTCCTCGACGGCGAGCTCGCGTTCCTCATGCTCGATCAGGCGCACGGGCCTGACGAACTGATAGCCCTGACCCGGAACCGTCACGACATACCGGTCTTCGCCACGATCCCCAAGCGCCTTGCGAAGAGTGGAGATCTGGAAGGCGAGATTCCCGTCGTCCACGATGGAGTCCGGCCATGCCGCTCGCATCAGTTCCTCCTTCGTGACCGTCCGGCCGGCGTTCTGAAGGAGCGCGCAAAGGACGTCGAACGCTTTGGGGGTGAGCGTCGAGGGGCTTCCGTCGCGAAGCAGCTGCCGCGCCGCCGGATCGACGACGAAAGCACCGAAAGCGAAGATCGGCGTGGGTTGCGACATTTTCTGGGCTGGAACTCAGACATTCTATGCCCAACTCAGGACTCCTCATCCTCCTGTCCCTATCGTGGGGACATTCCATTCGAGGGGGAGCCGTGACACGGAAGGTGACGATCACGATCGAGCGCACCCGGCGGTCGATCTTCCGCCAGGTGCGCAGGACCGAGACGGCGGTTGAGCCGCTCGGTCAGGCATCTCAGGCGGAACATCCCGTGGAATCGGAACCAGCCTCGGACCAATCAGAAGTCCCCACAGAAAAGGAGAAAGTATGAAAGACCGCATCCTTACCGGCATCGCTCTACTGGTTCTATTCGCAGTGACACTTTCCGCGCAGCCTTTCGCCACCGGGTTCAAGGCCCCCATCGAGATCGCCTTCACCCGCCATGGGCACCTGCTCGTCGTGGAGGCGGGAAACGGCCCCAACACCGGACGTCTCTCGCTCGTGGACCGGATCTCCGCGCAGCGCCGGACGTTGATCGACGGCCTTCCTTCCGGGATTCATCAGGTGACCCCGCCGTCTCCGTCCGGACCCTCTGGCGTGGTGCTGCACGGCGGCGTGCTGTATGTGACGATCGGAACGGGAGACTCGGTCCAGCCCGGCCCGCTTCCCGGAACGGAGGCTCCGAATCCCGCCCCCTCGTCGCCGATCCTGAGCTCGCTCCTCGCGATTCGTACGAGCCAGCCGCTGGAATTGACGGCAGGAGACTTCCTGCTCGAGCCCTCGCACCAAGCGCGACTCGACGGCGGCGAGACCCTCACCCTGTCGAACGGTGCGGGCGAAGAACTGGAGATCCGGCTGGTCGCCGACTTCCCGAACTTCACCTCGGAGCCGAGACCGGACTTTCCCGAGAATGTCCGCCTGTCGAATCCGTTCGGCGTTGCCGCCCTCGGACAGACTCTGTTCGTCGTCGACGCGAGTCAGAATCTGATCAGCAGGGTCGATGCGGTGAGCGGCGCCTATGCGACGCTCACGACATTCGCGAAGCTGCAGAATCCGACTCCGGTGGGTCCTCCCATGATCGACGCGGTTCCGGACAGCATCCGCCTGCGCGGCAACGAGCTGCTGGTGACGCTTCTGAGCGGGTTCCCCTTTCCGGCGGGCGTGGCCGAGGTGCGCACGGTCGACATCACGACGGGGGTGAATGAACGGCTCGTCGGCGGACTGACATCGGCCATCGACGTCGTCTCGCTCGGACTGAGCCCCACCTCGCCCCTGGTGGTCGCGGAGTTCAGCGTCGCGCAGCTGCAGGGACAGCCCGGACGCCTGCAGCTCGTCGGACCCGGCAGAACGCCGGTCACGATCGCGGAAGGTCTGATCACCCCGACGGGAATCGCCGTCGACCAGCAGTCGGGCGAGATCTTCGTCTCGAACATCGGTCCCGGGATCATCACGCGCATTCAGGCGGCGTCCCAGATTCCGCTCGGTGCGCCGCGAGCGATCCTCCCGGCCGTGGCTTCGACGGCCGGAGGATTCGGATCGCGTTTCCGCACGTCCCTGCAGATCAGCAATCCGTATTCGTTCGCGATCTCGGGGTCGGTCGTCTTCCACCCGGCCGGAATGCAGGCACAGGCAAGCGATCCGTCCGTCACCTACGAACTCGATCCGTTCGAGACGACGGTGTGGAGTGATCTGGTGGCGGCGACGGGTGCCAGCGGTCTGGGGACGGCCGATGTGATCACGACGGCAGGCGAAGCACCGGCGCTCCTCGCGCAGGTGTTCGATGATGCGAGCGCCTCGAGCCCGTCGCTGTGGATGCCGGCCGTATCGCCGGCGGCGGCCCTGGTTGGCGGAAGCCGGGGAGTGCTCATCACGCCCTCCGATCCGGGAGAGGATCGATTCAACGTGGGGATCCGCTCGCTGGAGTCGGGCGTCGTCCTGGAGGTCACCGTGTACGACACTGCAGGGACGATGCTGCGAAGCGGCTCGATCTCCTATCCCTCGAACTACTTCGTGCAGATGGCGTTCGAAGCGCTGACGGACGGGCCGGCACCGGCGGACGGCGCCGTCGTCTTCTCGGTCGTTTCGGGAAGTGCGATCGTGTACGGCTCGGCGGCGAGTCACGACGGCACCGGGATGACGATCCAGGTCGCGACTCCCGCGATGGACTGATGCGGGAGGGGGAGAGGGGACGATGTCTCTTCTCCCCCAGCGACGTGCTTGGAAATCCAAACGGATGTTCAAACGGCCTCTGAAGCAGCGGCACCCGGAACAAAAGCCCGAAAATGAAGATCCTGAAGAGGCGGGGGCATTCGAGCAGCCCGCCCGGTGCAGCCTCGAAGCTCAGGCCGTTGATCCCTACATGCTCATGGCGCGTAGCGTCCGGATCGGCACCAACCACAAGGTTGCGAAGACGCACTTGGGGGGAATGCACTTCCGCACTTCGATCGAGTAAGGACAAAGGCAGGGCAAGCAGATTGGTAACTGGGTTCTCGCTCATTTCTGCAAACCATCTCGATAGAATCGCTGCATCCTGACGGCAGGCGCGGGCCTCCCGCGCCTGCCTTTTTCCTGACCAGGATCACTTTCTCGCCAGGCCAACGCGCCGAACCAACGCGTCGAATCTCGGGTCCCCGTGCAGGGAATCGAGAGCGGGGTCGACGTTGATCCTGGTTATCCAGAATTCGCGGCGCTGTGACGATTTCTCGAGAAGCTCGAACGCCTTGTCCTTGTTTCCGAGCCGGGCGTTCAAGCTTGCAACGTGAAAATAGACGATGTCACTCTTTTCGAATGTTCTGGCCTGCTCGCGCAGAAAGCCGCTCCAGCCGGACGTTTGAAAGCTCGTCCTGAACCGTTGAACACTTCCTTCATCCATTTCCTGTAAGGCCAGAAAGTTCATCCACCATTCAAATGCTTCCGCGGTCTTGCCCTGCATTTCCAGTGACTGCGATAGCCAGGGGTAGGCGATGTCGAAATTCGGATTCATTGCAACCAGTCGTCTGAATTGCACGACCGCTTCCGGATAGCGTCGCGCGTAGTACAGACTGATTCCGTAATTCAGCTGGTTGAACAGAGATGCCGGATCCAGATCGATCGCAGTCTGAATCTCTGCAATTGCTTCGTCATGCCGCCCCTGACTATCCAGATACCGCGAATAGGTCTGATGTGCCAGGGAAGAGTCTGGATCCAGTTCGAGGGCCCGCGTACATTCCCGCTCTGCTCCATCAAAATCCCATTCGTAAAACATTCTGTTTTCACAGAGGGCACTGTGGGCGTCAGACAGGTTCTCGTTCAGGGCCAGCGATCGATTGATCGCTTCCATTGACTTCTGATACTCGGCGTGGATATCGACGCTTCGCGATCGATTGGCAACGGCGCGATGCGCATGAGCCTTGCCCGCCCACGCCCTTGCGTACTCAGGATCGAGTCGGACACTCTCGTCCAGGTATTCAACGGCTTTCCGTGAGTCGGCCACGGTTCTCTTGTCGTACAGATACATCCCCTGCAGGTAAGAGCGGTACGCTTCTTCGTTGCTCGTCCCACGCCTGACCGCCGGACTTCCGGAGATGGTGAATTTCGCAGCCAGAATCCTTCCCACTTCACCGGCGATGGAGTCCTGCATCGCAAAGACGTTCGCTACATTCTTGTCGCCTTTGTAGGTTTCTTCGATTCGACCGCTCGCTACATGGAAGAGTTGCGCGGTGACCCGGATTCTTCCGTTCTCCAGCTGATAATTCGAGGCGAGAATGTAATCAACCTTCTGCTCCCGGCCAGCGTCAATCGGGTCTTGTTTGACATCCGTGTATCTTCGTGTCGCGCTCAACGGACGGACGACCAAACCCTTCATCGAACTGAGGGTGAGGATCAAAGAGTCGGCGATCCCCATCTCGTAGAGTTCGTCGCGGCTTTCCGAATCGACGGGCCTCAAGGGCAACACTGCAATCGACGGACTGCCGTCTGCCTCCACAATGGCATTTCGCGAAGGAACAAAATAGCTGCCAAGTCCGATTGCACCAATGAGAGCAGCAACGAGCGCGAATGCGATGAGCGGTTGATGCCGCCTGACCATCGCCCAAAGACGCTGCTGTCTCCCGACGGACCGCTCCTTCTCTTCGTCCTTCGCCCTCTCATCGAACTCCAGGTTCTCTCTCAGGCTCTTCAGCTCTTTGAGCAGTAACGCCATCGCTTGATGACGCTCATCGCGGTTCTTGCGCAGCGTTTTGGAAATGATTCTCTGCAATTCGTCCGGAAGGCCTGTGACAGAATGCGAAAGCGGAGGCGGCTCTGCGTTGATGAGATTGGCAAGTCTGTCAGAAACCGAGTCGCCCGCAAACGGAGTACGGCCTGTCAGCATTTCCTGAATCACCACGCCGAGGCTGAAGATGTCGGTGCGCTCGTCAACCCGGTCGCCTCTCGCTTGTTCGGGCGACATGTAACTGACCGTTCCCAGAATGGTGCCCTTTGCGCTCTGATCCTGACTGCCGGCGCTCTCGTCCGAACCGAGAATCGACTCGTTGCTTCTCTCGATGAGTTTCGCTAGTCCGAAATCCAGAATCTTCAGGTAGCCATCCGGCCGGATGATGATGTTCTCGGGCTTGATGTCGCGATGAACGAGATTCGCCTCGTGAGCCGAGCGGAGCGCGCTTGCGACCTGGATCGAGATGTCCAATACATCCCGCAACTTCATCGGCGATTCGGTGATCACCTCGCGCAGGGTTCGGCCCTCGACGAATTCGCTGACGATGTAATTCGCCTCTTCGGTCACACCGATTTCGTGGATGACGAGAATGTTCGGATGATTCAGGGCAGAGGCGGCTTTTGCTTCCTGCACAAACCGTTCGAGACTCGCCTCGTGCTGGCTGAGCGTTTCATTGACGACCTTTAGAGCCACCCGCCGGTCCAGTTTCGTATCTTCGGCGAGGTATACCTCTCCCATTCCGCCCACACCCAGGAGTGATTCGATCCGGTAGTGCGAGAGTGTCCGCCCTACCCATGATGCCGTCCGATCGTCGGCCAGCACTCTTGCAGCAACCTGCAGTGCGGGCTCCGCGATGAAGCTTCCAGCCTGGTCGTGCGACGCGACGAGCGAGGCAACTTCATTCCGCAGACTCGGGTCACCGTCGCATGCCTTGTCCAGAAAGACAGCTCGCGCCTCTGCATTGTGCTCCACGGCCTCGAGATAGAGGTCGTTGATCCTCTGCCAGCGCTCGGGCGTCATTTGCTCTGCCCTCGGGTCAACTCCCGATGGAGCCACGCCTGGGCGAAGCTCCACTCCCGCATCACCGTGCGCGACGAAATCTCCAACACCTCGGCGGCTTCGTCTACGCTCATTCCGCCGAAGAAACGCAGCTCAACGATCCGAGCCTTGCGCGGGTCGAGGGCTGACAGTGTCTCTAGCGCGTCGTCGAGAGCAATGAAATCCTCCCCGCGCTCCAGCGAGACAGCCGCTGCCTCTCCGAGGGAGACGTTGAATTTTCCGCCTCCTCGTTTGACCGAGCGCCGGGAGCGGGCGAAGTCCACCAGGACGCGACGCATCGTCTGCGCGGCCACCCCGAAAAAATGTGCGCGGTTCTGCCAGCGGACGTTCTTCCAGTCGACGAGTCGCATGTAGGCCTCGTTGACCAGCTCCGTCGTCTGGAGTGTGTGGCCCGGCCGCTCCCCGCGCATGCATTGCCTTGCGAGTCGATGCAGCTCCTCGTAGACGAGCGGAACCAGTCTGTCGAGCGCCTCCTGGCTGCCATCACACCAGGCGTTGAGCAGCTGCGTAACCTCTCTCGGCGCAAGGTCGCTCATCGAGCCCTCTCGGGCGCGCTCTGATGTCGACCCATCGGACGCACGTTCATTGGGTCACGGGCAGGCGTTTCGGATGAATCGGACACGCTGCTCCGGATCACTCCGACCTCGAGTCCTGGTGCTCAGATAAGAATCTTTGACCAAGTATGGCAGGTTTCAAGCCCCCTTTACGCCTTAACAGACATACAGACAGGTAACGACCAACGACTCAGCGCCGGAACCTGAGCCGTCCCATCCCTCGGCAAAGCGCCGTTGCATCCAGGCGGCTTGTCGTCCGGGAAGGATTCGTTCAGTGAAGTTGCCGTGGACGAAAAGCCCACGAAGAACGCACGAAGAACACATATCGGGCGATCGAGCCTTTGACTTCGAGATCAGGAGATAAGCGTGAAGATCAGAACGTTGCACGGGGCGCTGTTAGTGGCAATCGGAATATGCGAGGCACTCTGCTCAGGAACGATTCTGGCGGAACCGATCGTCGTGAGCGGTTGCGGCGACATCACTCCTCGAATCGCCGAATTCCGCAGTCTTCTCGGAGATGGACAGCAGATCAACTGGGATGAGAGTCCGGCTTCAATTACAAACACGAACACGTTCTCTACCACCGGATTCAGGCTGTCCACCGAGGGGACCAGCTTTCGTGTCAGCGCAAGGAACTTTTCCGATCTCAACCCCTCGTATTCATCGCAGTTTTCAGCTTTCAGCTCTCCAAACACCATCGCCCCGATCGGGAGCAATAGAGTCCACATCGAGTTCCACCGCCCCGTGCGCGGGTTCGGTATGGTGTTCAGCGATGTGGATCGTTTGGGATCGACAACCATCGACGTGAGGGACTGGGAGGATTTGTACGCATATGCCGTTGTTCCCCCTCGGTGCGATTCCCTGGGATATTCCTTCGTAGGAGTGATCCTTGGGGATCAAACGCTGGCGAGCGGCGCATGGATCGTCGCGGGTGATGCGCCGATAAGCGCTACAGCCGTCGACGTGAGTGCGGGAGGAGTCTCCGACCTCGTGGTCATCGACGACATCCTCTACAAATTCGCTGCCCCGGGAGTCGCGCCACGCGAAGCGACGAAATATACGTTCCCGGTCGTCGGGCGGACCTCGGGAGCAGAAGGAACGAACTTCAGGACAGAGCTGACGCTCGTCAACCAGTCCGCGGTTCCTACCGATGTGCTCCTTCAGTTTCAACTGTGGCAAGGACCCTGGGACTACAACACCCCACTCTGGACCGATACCGTCACCCTGGCGGCTGGCGAACAGAAAGTTCTCGACGACGTGCTGAAAAGCCAGTTCGATTTCGACGAGAGCCTGGGTTCGCTCCAGCTCTTCGCCCCAGGGCCATTTGTCGCCGTGGCGCGCATCTACAACGATCGGCGCGCGGAGAATCAGGGGACGTTCGGACAATTCGTGGACGGAGTAGCCGAGGACACCGAATACGCAGGCGTCGCGTCACCAATGTCAGGCGTGCTGCCTGCGTTGTCCGATGCCCCGCCAGGCTCCGGGCCCTACCGGACCAACATCGGCTTCTTCAATGACGGGCCCACAACAGCGAATGTCACCTTGCAAGCGATCGACGTGAACGGGGTTCTGATTTCAACGAGCATGTGGACGGTTGGCTCACGTGAATCCAGCCATCCCACTGCGGCGCAGCTTTTCCCGGATCTCGGTGTCCGCGACAATTTCTACGTCACTTACGTCACAGACGTTCCCACTCTGTATGTCTACGCATCCGTGGTCGACAACGCGAGCGGAGACGCAATCTACATTCCGACACGATGGACGAGTGGTGCCGTGCACAAGACGTTTCCGGTGGTTGGACGCGTTCCCGGAGCGAACGGCACGAGCTACAGGACGGATCTGAAGATCGTGAATGTGTCAGGCAGGGACTCTATCGTGTCTCTGGAGTATTACTCCGGTGGGGGATCCGGTAATGCCTCGCCGTCGGCCACCAGAACCATACCCGTGGCAGCAGGAGAGGAGCTGGTTCTGGACGATGTCGTCCGGAATCAGTTCGGCATGGAGACAGGCATCGGCGCACTTCAGCTCACCGCGACGCAGCCGGTGATCGCTGTGGCCCGCATCTACAACGATCAGCGCGCGGCCGGCAAGGGCACGTTCGGACAGTTCGTCGACGGAGCGAGCGATGCCATCGCGACTCGCGCAGGCAACCAGGGTCTGCTTCCGGCGCTCTCACACTCTGCAGGCACGCACACGAACATCGGATGGTTCAACGGTGGTCCCGCCGATGCAAGCCCAACCATTGACGCGACTCTCACCCTGCGCGCCTTCGACATCAGCGGTGCACTTCTCGCGACGGCAACGATTGCCGTGCCTGCATACAGTCAGGAGCAGCTGGGCGGCGCAGCGCTCTTTCCAGGTCTCGGCGAAAGAGAGAACTTCTACGTCACCTATTCGATCGACGTGGCGACGCCGCTCTATGTCTACGCCTCGGTCATCGACAACGTGAACGGTGACGCCATCTACATACCAGCGCAATAGCCACGCTCTCCGAGAAAGGAGTAACACGAAAGGTAGGACAGATGAAACTGAGTCGCGTATTGAAGGGCCTTCTCGTCGCATGCCTTGTTCTGGGTTTTGCACCTGCCGCGAAGGCCGACGCGGTGGGGGATTGGAATGCGATCGCATCGCAGGTGATCTCGGCCGGCGGACGTCCGGGACCGAGCACGCTCGTCGATTTCGCGGTCGTCCACGCCGCGGTCTATGACGCCGTGCAGGCAATCGACCGTCGATACAAGCCGTACCACGTCGTCATTCCGGACGCATCCGGATCGCCGGTCGCAGCTGCCGCGAAGGCCGCGCGGGATGTCCTGGTGAACCGCTTCCCTTCTCGGACCACGTTCATCGATGAGACTTACAACGTTTATCTGGCGACCAACAGTCTGGATGTGAACGACCCCGGCGTGGCCGTTGGTGCCGCGGCGGCCGCAGGGATCATCGCGCTTCGAGCGAATGACGGCGCTTTTCCAGCCGTGCCGCCGGCCCCGTTCACCGGCGGCGGCGAGATCGGCATGTGGCGTCCGACGCCCCCGGGATTCTCCCCGATGGCCGCCCCGTGGCTGGCGAACGTGACGCCGTTCGCCGTGAAGAGCCCGTCGCAGTTTCGGGCCAAAAAGGCTCCAGCGTTGACGAGCCGCGAGTACGCCGCCGACTACAACGAGGTCAAAGCGCTCGGCTCGCTATTCGACAGCAGCAGGACACAGGAACAGACCGAGATCGGCTATTTCTGGTCGGACAATACCCCGATCCAATGGCATCGGGCGCTCCGGGCGGTCGCTGCTGCGAACGTCGACAACATCGGAGACAGCGCCCGTCTGTTTGCCCTCGCGAGTTTCTCGGCTGTGGACGCCGTCATCACGTGCTGGGAAACGAAGATTCACTACGTCTACTGGCGGCCGATGACGGCGATTCACGAGGGGGGCGACGACGGCAACCCGGCAACGGAGGGTGATCCGGACTGGAGGCCACTCATCAACAACCCGAACTACCCCGACTACACCTCGGGTGCCAACAACGTGACCGCGGCGATGACCCGGACGCTCGAGCTGTTCTTCGGCACCGACGAGATGACGCTTACAGTGACCAGCAACGTCGCCGCGTTGCCGGCCGAAAAGAAAACGCGC
>JBHEOL010000228.1:0-3507 GCA_046261635.1 Thermoanaerobaculia bacterium
CCCCCCCGCCATTTTTCGCGGCCCGGCGCCAATTTCCCTCGCCCGAGCCACTACAATGACCTCACACGATGATCGGTCGCACCGTATCGCACTACCGGATTACCGAGCACGTCGGTGGCGGCGGAATGGGTGTGGTTTACCGTGCCGAGGACCTGAAGCTTGGGCGTCCAGTCGCCCTGAAATTCATTCCCGAGGGCTACGCCGAACCGAATGCGCTCAAGCGCTTCGAGCGCGAGGCGCGCGCCGCTTCCGGCATCAACCATCCCAACATCTGCACGGTCTACGAGATCGACGAGTGGGAGGGAGAGCCCTTCATTGCGATGGAAATGCTCGAGGGGAGCACGCTCAAGCGGGTTCTCGGTGCGGGAGCGGTGGACCCCGAGGAGTTGTTGCCTCTGGCGATCGAGATCGCGGACGCGCTCGACGCAGCCCATGCCCACGGCATCGTTCACCGCGACATCAAGCCGGCGAACATTTTCGTCACCGATCGGGGTCATGCAAAGCTTCTCGACTTCGGTCTCGCGAAGGCGGTTCATCCAGCGCTCCGAGCCCCGACCGAAACGGCGTCCACGGAGGCGCAGGTCTCACCCGATGCAGCCGACCAACTGACCACCCCCGGCAGCACCGTCGGGACGATCGCCTACATGTCGCCGGAGCAGGCACGAGGCGAGCCGCTCGATCACCGCACCGATCTCTTCTCCTTCGGCGTCGTTCTCTACGAGATGGCGGGTGGGATCCCCCCGTTCCGGGGAAACACCTCTGCCGTCGTGTTCGAAGCGATCCTGAACGTCACGCCCCTCCCCCCCATCGAGGTGAATCCCCGAATTCCCGAGGAGCTGGACCGGATCATCCGCAAGGCTCTGGAGAAAGACCGCACCGCCCGCTATCAGAGCGCGGCCGAGATGCGCGAGGATCTGGCGCGTCTGAAGCGGGACCTCGACTCGCAAAGCACCGCCGCGCACGCGGGGAACCCGCCGGGCGCGGGCCGGAGAGCACGTTGGCAGATCGTTGCGGCCGCGGTCGCGATTCTGCTTGTGATCGCTGCCGTGATGTTTCTCCGGCGGGGTGGTGAACCGGGGATCAGCGCAGACGAAGTCCGCCCGCTCGTGGCTGCAGCGGTAGATGCGGGAGATTACGACGCCGCGTTCGGTCATCTCCAGCAGGCCGGACTGGACCCCGACAATCCGCAGCTCGCGGACGTTACCTCGCCCGTGCTTGGCGCGGCGACCATTTCCAGCGAGCCGGAAGGGGCGAGCGTCACCTTCGCGCGGCTGCAGAGTGACGGAGGCCCGATCTCGATGGAGAACCGCGAGTCTTCGGTCACCCCCCTCTCACGCCGGCTGCTTGCGGGGAGCTATCTCGTCACCTTTACGGCTGAAGGTCGCAATCCCGTCTCTCTGCACCTCGAAGTCGAGCCCGCTCAGCCATCGTCGCTCGTCGCGCATCTCCCGGCGGCGCAACCCGGAACCGAGGGGATGGTCATGGTTCCGGCCGGCGAGGTGGAGCTGGAGGATGGACGGACCCGGGTCGCTTCATTTCTGATCGGCCGCCATGAGGTGACCAACGCCGAGTTCCTGCGCTTCATCACTTCGGGCGGATACAACAACCTCGCGTTGTGGCCGGAGACGATGACCTTCGGCGGCGGACAGGTGACCCGGGAAGTGGGGCTGGAACAAATGGTGGACCGCACCGGAGTCCATGCGCCGCGATCGTGGTCCGGGGGAGCCTTCGCCGCCGATCAGGGGGAACATCCGGTCACCGACGTCACCTGGTATGAGGTGCAGGCGTTTGCGCGATGGTCCGGGCGGAGGCTTCCCACCCTTGCCCAGTGGCGCCGAGCCGCGGTGGGTGATTCGAAGAACGGCTTTCCCTGGGGGAGCGACTCGACTTGGGCCGAGCGCCGGGCGAATTTCAGCATGGCCGCCACCCGGCCGGTGGGCTCCTATCCTTCGGGACTGAGCCCCTTCGGATCCGGCGACATGGCGGGGAACGTTCGGGAATGGTTGTTCGATCATCGTGAGGGGGAGCGACACGCAGTGATCGGAGGCTCGTGGATGGATCCGAGCTACATGTTCGAGCTGTCCCATGTGGAGTGGTTCGATCCGGGGTATTCGAACGAAGCGATCGGATTTCGCCTGGTGGCGAATTCCGTTGAGGAGAACCGATGAAACAGGTGCTGACAGCCGTCGTCCTGATCTCAATCCTGCTTGCCGTCCCCGCCTCGGCGCAGAAGCCAGCGGATGAATGGCTCGGCAAGCCCGTCGAAGACCAGACGTTCAAAAGCTATCTCGACTTCTTCGCCTACGACCGTCGCCTCCCCTTTCAGACGCAGGTGAAGGGCTCGGAGGACGACCAGGGACTCCGGCGGACCAGGCTGTCGTTCGAGACCACGCGCGCGGTGCGCGTGCCGGCGATTCTCACCGAGCAGACCGGCGGAGCCGCGGGGAAGAAGCCGGCGATCATCCTTCTCCATGGCGGCGTCGGAAGCGGGAAGGAAGCCACCACCACCTGGGCGACTCTGTTCGCGCGGGCCGGATGGTCGGTGCTGGCCATCGATCTCCCCGAGTTCGGCGAGCGGGGCACTGGTCTGCTGACCACGTACTCGGAGCAGGAGAAGCACGACAAGCTCTACAACCGGCCGCCGGAGTATCTCTCCTGGATGACGCAGCTGACCAAGGACGTGCGGCGCTCCTACGATTTCCTGGTCGACGAGCGTGATGCCGATCCGCGCCGGGTCACGTTGATCGGGAACAGCCGGGGGGCAATGGCTGCTTCCGTCGCTGGCGCGGTCGAAGATCGCCTCGCGGGAGTGGCCTTGATCTACGGCGGACATTTCGACGCCTTCGAGACCGGACATCTTCCTGCAGCCTGTCCGGCGAACTACATTGGGCGGATCGCGCCGCGGCCGCTCTTCATGATCAACGGCAAGCAGGACTCCGACATGATCCGGGACCGTTCGGTCGAGCCTCTTTTCGAAGTGGCCCGCCAGCCGAAAGAGATGATCTGGACTGAAGGAGGCCATATGTTCATGAAAGAGGAGCACCGCGCTGCGCTGATCCAGTGGCTGCGGGAGAAGGCACGCCGGTAGGGTTGTCGGCGGGGAGCATTGGGGCCCGAGCGCCACCGCTTTCAATTTCGGTGGCGCCTCGAAGATCGAGCCATCACCTGTGGCCACGGCTTGGCTTCATCAGCCGTGGCTCTCGAGTCCCGGAGCGATCCTTGATGAACCGAGCGACCGAGTCGCACGCATCGAGAATGTGGAGAATCCGGACTCGATCTTCAGGCGGCATACTGAACCTCGGCTTGCCGCAGAACCTCGTCGCGGAAATAGCGGCTCAGCTGGTTCATCTGGTTCATCTGGGACTCCTCAAATGATGGCGTCGGTGATTCCCATCTTGCGACTCCGGCCATCCAGCCGGTCGGGCCACTCCCGTGTGCGCCCGATCCCGACATCCAGAATTCCACAGACTTTATCGGCGGCGCCGTCGATCGTACCGAATCTACCTC
>JBHEOL010000233.1:0-6558 GCA_046261635.1 Thermoanaerobaculia bacterium
AGATCGGGGCGGGTGGCAAAGCGGAAACCTCCTGCCGCCCGCTCGAGGATGAATCCCCCTTCGCGCTGCGCGAACGAGGCTTCGATTTCGTTCATCTGCTGTTCGAGAACTTCCTTTTCCATGTCGGGAAAAGCTTCGGTCAGCTCTTCGAACTTCACCGGCTCGCCCGAAACGAAGAGAATCGCTTCGATGGCGGCGCGGAGCTCGTTTGGTGTCATGGTCATCGGGTTCTGATTCCTCAAGATTCCGCGGATCGCGGGTTCAGCTGTCGTAGATGTCGAAGGCGGCAGGGTCGATCTGGCGCTCGACCCGGTGCACGAGGATTTCGGTGAAGGCGGAATCCTGCCGGAGCGCGAGACCTCCGAGCCGGACCAGCTCGAGCGTGGCCAGGAAAATCACCACGAGCTCGGCGCGATCGCGCCCTTCGAGATACCACGTGAGCCTGATCGGCGTAGCCTCCTGCAGTTTTCCGTAGAGTTCCCGCATCTTGTCGGAGACCTTGTACGTGATCCGCACGAGCTCCATCGCGTCGGGGTGCTCGTACCGGTAGCGTTTGAGGGCGGTGCGGAAGGCGTCGATGAGATCGAACAGCGAGACTTCGCTCATGTCGATCTCCTTCGCGTCCGACCCCGGGAGCGGAGTCGGGGGGCGAGACCAGACTCCCATACGCACAACGTCCAGCTCGGCGAAGCTCTCGGCGACCGCCTTGTAGCGCTGGTACTCGAGCAGCCGGTCCACCAGCTCGGCGCGTGGATCCTCCTGCCCCTCCTCGCTCTCCTCGTCGCGTGGCAGCAGCATCCGCGACTTGATGTGGATCAGCAGCGCCGCCATGTAGATATAGTCGGCGGCGACATCCAGGTCGAGCTCCTGCATGGCATCGAGGTGCGCGTTGTACTGCTCGGTGATCAGCATGATCGGGATGTCGTAGACATCGACCTTGTGCTTGCGGATCAGGTGCAGGAGCAGATCGAGCGGCCCTTCGAAGCTCGGAAGGGAGATCCGGTAACTCTCCTCGAGCTCGTCGGCGACGTCGAGCGGTCCTTCGGCCGGCTGGATGTCCGTCTGTTCGAATGGCGGGGTCGGGGTATGGTCGGTCATGCGCGGAACTGGTCGAAGTCGAGCTTCATCGCCTTGCGGACGGCATCCATCGTCTCTCCCGCGCGCTCGCGCGCCTTGCGGTTGCCCTCCCGGAGGACGTCCCATACGATCGATGGATCGCGGTCGATTGTCTCACGGCGTTCCCGGATCGGGCGAAGCCATTCGATCATGATCTCCGCGAGCAGCTTCTTGTCGTCCACGCAGCCGATCGTGGCTGCGCGGCACTCCCGGTCCACCCGGTCGATCGTCTCCGCGTCGGAAAAGAGCTTGTGGAACTGGAACAGATTGCAGATGTCGGGATTCCCCGGATCTTTCCGCCGCACCCGGTTGGGATCGGTGAACATGTTCGAGACCGCCGCGCGGATCTCATCGGCCGAGGCCGTCAGCCCGATCGTGTTTCCGTAGGACTTCGACATCTTCCGTCCGTCGAGGCCCGGCACCTTCGGCGTCTCGGTAAACAGCGCCTTCGGCTCCGGAAAGACCTCGCCGTAGAAGTTGTTGAAACGCCGCACGATCTCCCGCGATAGCTCGAGGTGCGCCGCCTGGTCCTCCCCCACCGGGACGAAATGAGCCCGGTAGAGAATGACGTCGGCCGTCTGCAGGACCGGATAGCCGAGGAAGCCGTAGGTGTTGAGGTCTTTCTCTACGAGTTGCTGCTGCTGTTCCTTGTACGTCGGCACGCGCTCGAGCCAGGGGAGAGGCGTCACCATCGAGAGGAGCAGATGGAGCTCGGCGTGCTCCTTCACCTGGGACTGGACGAAGATCGTGCTCTTCTCCGGATCCAGGCCGGCAGCCAGCCAGTCGGCGACCGCTTCGTACGTCGATGTCTTCACGCCGGAGGGATCCGCGTAGTCGGACGTCAGCGCGTGCCAGTCGGCAACGAAGTAGTGGCAATCGTAGGAATCCTGGAGCCGCGCCCAGTTTCGAATGGCTCCGAAGTAATTACCGAGGTGGACTCTTCCGGTCGGCCGAAGGCCGCTGAGAACGATTGCCTGCTGCTGAGTCAACGGGACACTGCCTTTCGTCGGGTCTGCGTCCGGCGGAGGGCGCGGTCGCGGGGAGCGTGGAGTTTAAGTCAAATAGGACGGATAGGACAAATAGGACGGATAGGACGAATAGGTAGGACGGGCGGAGGGGGCAGACATTCATTTAAAGCCGCAACCCGACCCGAGTCAGCGTCCTATCGGTCCTATCGTCCTCTCAATCTCGCAACCTCTGAGGTTCTCCCCCGAGGAGCGACTTCGCCAGCTCGGCGGGATTGCCGAACCTCCCCTGCTCGGCCGCCTCGATCGCGACATCGCGAGCTAGGTCCATCAGCCGGAAGTCGCGCAGGATGTGACCAAAGCGGAATCCGGGAGCGCCCGACTGTCGTGTGCCGAAGAAATCGCCAGGGCCGCGCAGTTCCAGGTCCTTCTGGGCGACCTCGAATCCATCCGCGGTCGCTTCGAACATCCGAAGCCGGGTTTTCGCCGTTTCGGACGATTTCTCATCGCGCAGGACGACACACCAGGATTTGCGAGACCCGCGGCCGACCCGGCCGCGAAGCTGATGAAGCTGCGAGAGGCCGAACCGGTCGGCGTCGAGGATCACCATGACCGAGGCGTTCGCGACGTCGATGCCGACCTCGACCACCGTCGTCGAAACGAGAATGTCGATCTCCCCCGCCTTGAAGCGGCCCATGGTCTCGTCCTTCTCGGCCGGCGACATCCTTCCATGGAGCACGCCGACCCTCCGGTCGGGAAACGCCTTCCGAACGCTCTCCGCGCCGGCAACGAGAGGCTTGAGGTCGAGCTTCTCCGATTCTTCGATGATCGGATAGACGATGTACGCCTGGGCGCCGTCCTCCAGCTCGCCCGCCACGAACTCCCATACCTTCGGGAGCCGGCCCGTTCCGCGGACCACCGTCCGGACCGGTTGTCGTCCGGGCGGAAGCTCATCGATGACCGAAAGCTCGAGGTCGCCGTGGACGGCGATCGCGAGCGAGCGCGGAATCGGCGTGGCCGTCATGACGAGAATGTCGGTCGCCGCTCCCTTCTCGAAGAGCTTTCTCCGCTGGGTCACCCCGAAGCGATGCTGCTCATCGATGACGGCGAGACCGAGGGAGCGAAACTCCACCGGCTTCTCGAGGAGGGCGTGCGTGCCGACGAGCAGATCGATCTCGCCATGTCGGAGGGCCGGGAGCAGCAGCTTCCGCTCCGAGGGCGGAGTCGCGCCGGTCAGGAGGGCAACTCGTAAACGGCTATCAACCAGTTCGCGGATTTTCTGCGCGTGCTGTTGGGCCAGGATGGCCGTCGGCGCGAGGATCGCCGCCTGATGTCCATTCTCGATCACGAGGAGCGCCGCCAGCAGAGCGACGATCGTCTTCCCCGAACCGACGTCGCCCTGAAGGAGGCGATACATCGGGCGCTCGGTTTCGAGGTCGGCGACGATCTCCCCCAGGACGCGCTTCTGCGCGGACGTCAGCCGGAACGGCAGGATCTCTCGAGCCCGGGCCCGGATCTCGTCGGTGACGGTGATTCGCCGCGGCTTGCTCTTCCCCTTCTCTTCGCGGAGGCGCCTCAGGCGGAGAGCCAGTTGGAAGGCGAAAAACTCCTGGACGACGAGGCGGCGATGAGCAGGCGAGGTTCCGTCGATGAGGTCGGGGGTGATCTCGTCCGGGCAGTGGAGGCGGAAGATCGCCTCTGCGATCGGGATGACGCCGAGCCGGTTGCGAATGGACTCTGGAAGAGGATCGCGCAGGCCGGCAAGCGACTGGAGCGCCTGGGTGAGGATGCTCCGCATGACCCTGGGCTGGACGGTCGCGATCTTCGGATAGATCGGAACGATCGCGCCCTCATCCTGACTCTCACCCGATGGGTCGAGAATCTCCCAGTCGGGGCTCTCGATCTGGATGTGTCCCTGTCTTCCCATCGCTGGGACGCCGAAGATCGCGACCTGATCGCCACGCCGGATCTTCTCGGCGAGCCACGGCTGGTTGAACCAGACGAGGACGATCGAACCGCTACCGTCGTCGAGCACGGCCTGGAAAATCGGAAGCCGCCGGACCGGCGATGGACGACCGCTCGTGGAAGCGATGCGCCCACGAAGGAGGACCGGCGAGCGCACCGACCGGATGTCGGCGATTCTCACGGGATGGCGCCGGTCTTCGTAACGCAGCGGAAGGCAATAGAGGAGCTCACCCGCGGTCGCATATCCGGCCGCCCCGAGTAGGGCGGCGCGCCCTTCCCCAACCCCCTTGAGGTACTGGACCGGAGTCTCGGGAGCGATCTTCCACTGCTCGCGACGCGCGCTGCTCACGAGCTCCATTCTCCCTCGGTTTTCGATGACGGGAAGAACTTCTACTCTGTGTGGAGGTCTCGACGAAGTCCTGAGAAGGGTGTGCCCTACTCCTCGAAGACCACCTTCATCTGGACGAGGCCGATGCGGAGACGGTCACCGTGGCGGATGGGGACCGGAACGCCGGTCTGGATCTTGTCCTCGTTGACGAAGGTTCCGTTGAGGGTGCCGACCTCCTCGAGGACGGCCCAGCCGTCGCTCTGGCTGATGATCTTGGCGTGCCGTCGTGAAACAGAACGGTTCGTGTCGATGGCGGTCAGGTCGATGCCCGGCAGAATGCCGGTGACCGGGTCGATGCGGCCGATGGTGGTCTCGGCCTCACGGCCGAAGAAGAAGGCGTTTCCGGTGGAGATGTCGACGATGCGATGGCGGGTGGCCGGGCGCTGAGCGATCTCGGCTGGAGGGGGGAGCTGGGGGTGCTCGAGATCGACGTGATCGCCGCCGGCGTACTTCTGCAGCAGGAGGTTGGCCTCGCGGATGCGGCGGGAGTACTTCCGCATGATACGGACGGAGATTTCGGGATTTCTCCGGATCATCTCGTCGAACCGGCTGCCGTTGATCGGGATGAGCTTGACGTCGGTATGGGCGAGAGCGTCCGCGCTTCGCGGAGCGCTCTCGAGGACCGCCATTTCGCCGAAGAAGTCGCCCTTTTCAAGCCGGGTGAGGACGCGATCCTCGGAACCGAGGCGCTTGGTGATGTGGACCTCCCCCTCCTGGATGATGAACATCTCGGTCCCGAGGTCACCCTCGCGGAAAATGTACTCGCCGGCGGGGATGGCGAGGGCGGCGTCTTTCGGGGGTTCCTTGCCCGAGGTGGACTTGAACACGGCTTTCATGAAGGCATCTCCACCGCGGGGTCGGGAAACTCGATCGCCCGGGTCGTGGAATGGGAATCAATCCGGACGCGCGAGCCGACCGGCAGGAGGATGTTGTTGCCGAGATGACCGAAAGGGAGATCGGTAATTACGGGGATCCCGGCGTCAGCGAAGAACTCGTGGAGGAGGTCGGAGAGTTGGCGCGGGTCGCCGCAATCTTTCAACCGTCCGATCATCACACCCCGGATGTTTCGCAATCTACCAGACAGCCTGAGGGTGGTCAACATGCGGTCGATGCGATAGACCGGCTCCTCGACGTCCTCCCAGAACCAGATGCCGTCGTCGACCCAGTAATCCCACGGCGTGCCGAGAAGCGCGGTAGTCAGGGAGAGGCAGCCGCCGAACAGGACGCCCTCCGCGCGGCCATGACTGAGAATCTGGGCGGGTTCGACGGCGAGAGTCGCGGGCGCGGATCCCTCGAGCATCGAGAAGAACCACGCTTCGTTCGCGGGCGAGAGACCTTCGAAGAAATCGAGGTTCAGCATCGGACCATGAAAGGAGCCGAGGCCGATGCGGGTGGCGAGCGCCTGATGAAGGGCCGTAACGTCGCTGAATCCGACGATGGGGCGCGGATTGCGGTCGAGCGCCGCGTAGTCGATCTGATCGAGGATCCGCATGGCCCCGTACCCGCCGCGCGCGAACACGATCGCATCGACGGACGGATCGTTGATGGCGGCATTGACCAGCTCGAGCCGCCGAGCATCGGGCCCGGCCAGATAGCTTCTCTCGACGTCGTAGAGGTTGGGGGCGAGGCGGACCGTATAGCCCTTCCGCTCGAGCCCTCGGGCGGCGGTCTCGATCCGATCGGGCTTCGAGGGAGAGGAGATCGCGAGAACGGCGATGGTCCCGCCCGGCGGGAGAGCGCGGGGACGGCGGAGCGGTAGCGACGAAGTCGTGGTCACGGCGCGGGAGTGTATCGAAAGACGCGCCAGATCCGGAGGAGAAGAAATGTGTGAAGTGGATCTGTAAGCCGAATTCTGTGCCCCCCGGTCAAGGGAGGTGAAGATCATTCCTCTGCCCAACGCGTTACCGCGAGGGTCGAGCGACCTACCCGGAAGCTCCAGCGGGGACGGGCGGCCCCATCGCTTCCCTATTTGGTCTTGCTCCACAGGGGGTTTGCCATGCCGCCGACGGTCACCCGCGGCGCGGTGCGCTCTTACCGCACCGTTTCACCCTTACCCCGGCGAACCGGGGCGGTCTATTCTCTGTTGCACTTTCCGTAGCGTCGCCGCTCCTGGACGTTATCCAG
>JBHEOL010000240.1:0-6597 GCA_046261635.1 Thermoanaerobaculia bacterium
CAGGGGATTCGGGAAAAGGCGGCGGAGGATCCGGGGGTTCTTCTGTTCCTGCAATTGCTCGAGAGAGACCGGGAGTGCGCCGCGTTTCCGCTGGAACTCCTGAATCGACCGGGCGTATTGCTTCATGACCCAGATCGTCTGGCGATCGCGTTCGCGATGCATGACGGTCGACCAGAGCGGGGGGACCGTGTAAGCGACGACGACGGCGAGCACGGTGAGAATGACCAGGAGACCGGCCAGGGTGTAGCCCGACTCGGAGGATCGCCTGGGCCGGTCAGAGCTCGCCATATGGAATTCCGTCCAGCGTCTGCCCCTCCGCGCCGCTCTTCAGATCGATGATGCCGGGCTGGCCGAAATTCTCGTCGTCGTCGCCGGGGGACCAGGTCGAGGAGAAATCGAACGAGTCCGTGGCCTCGGGCTGGTCGGTAATCTCGATCCAGGTCGAGTCGGACTTCGTGAGCGGATCCTTCGGCATGGACCGGACGTATTTCTCGTCGACCAGTTCCTGGAGGGAAGCGGGGTATCGCTGCTTGTCCGCGTAGAAGTCGTCGATCGCCTTCCGCATGTTCGTGAGGTTGGCCCGCAGGACGTTCTCGGCCGCCTTCCGCTGCGCGTTTCGGACATTCACCAGCGCAATTCCGGCGAGGATGCCGATGATCGTGACTACGACGACGAGCTCGATGAGGGTGAATCCCGCCTCACCGGCTCGAGTTGTCCGCTGCTTTTTCATCACCATTCGTTGTACCGCGTCTTTCCATCGAGCGACATCCGGGTAGAGGCGGACCGGATGTCGAAGAGATTGTTTCCATCACCGCCGAAAGCCGAGGATGAATCGGGATCGTCGGTCGTGGAAAGAGTCACCCAGTTGTCGCGCTTTGTCATCGGGTCGATCAGGTCGCGCTCGCGAAGGAATCGAACCGTCTTCCCGTCGATCAGTTCCACGCCTTCCAGCAGCTCTTCGAAGTCCTTCGGATACTCCCCCTGGGTCATCTCCGGGGGATCCTTGATCTGACCGCCGAGGCGCAAATCGTGATACCGGTCGATCGCATCCGTGATGCGGCGGATCTTCTCCCGGAGCTCGACCTCCTTCTGACGCTGGAGCGTGAAGCGCGCGGTCGGTACGACCATCGCTGCCAGGATTCCGATGATCGCGATCACCGTGATCAGTTCCGCGATCGTGAATCCGCCTGCTGTCCTGCGTGCCTTCATCATCGTATGACGATCCGGCCTCCGTGAATGACGGCGTCGACCGCCAGCCCCTTCGCATCCCTCATCGGCTGGCCGTCGAGAACCAGGTAGCTCTCACCGGCGAGATCGCCACGGATGGTGAGCCGGATGATGGTGCCGGCCGACGCGAAGCGGATCGGGCTGCGATCCGCGGATCTGATGGTGACCAGGCCGGCGATCGAGTCGACGGTGACCACCGGAGGATTCGAGTTGTCGACTTCGAGGGCTTCTCCCGGGGTGGCTTCCAGGATCGAGAGCGAGCGAGGGCTGAAATTGATTCGGAGCTCGGGCATCTCGAGGCCCTCGATGTCCATCCCGATGACGTTGACGAGGCCCTCATGAGCGGTCTGGAGCTCGAGTCTCCCCGGCTGCGGGGCGATCCGAGGCGTGAAACGGTCCGACGAGGAGGACGCTGCGAGGGCGAGAATCTCCTCGGGGAGCGTCAGCGAGGCCATCCCCCCGTTCGGCGGCACGTAGGAGGCCGGATTGCGCGAGGTCGGCGGTGTCTGCACCTCGGGCGGCTCGTTCGTGGGCGGAGGCGGCGTGGGCGAGGGAAGCGGCTGCCGCGGCGCGAAGATGTCGGTCGGTCCCGATGCGGGAGGGACGTTCACGTACGGCTGTTGGTCGCCGGTGGTCTGAGGGACCGGCGGGGGCGGCGTGAACTGGCTTGGGGGAGCCGAGAACGGATCGACCGCGGTCTGCGACTCGATCCGGGGGGATGCGCCCCGGAACGTCATGTTGGTGCCGGTTCCGACCCACATCGGGACCAGGTCGTTCTCCTCGATGTTGGCGATGCGGATGATGTGCGGAGTCATCGTCAGCATCAGGTCCGTTCTCTGGAATTTCTTGGACTCGCTCGAGAACAGGCGGCCGATCAGCGGGATCTCCCCGAGGAAAGGCGTGGAGTTTCTGCTCGTGGTGTCATCCTCGCGGATCAGGCCGGCCAGAAAGTTCGTCTCGCCGTCCTTGAGCCGGATGACCGACTCGATCGTCCGGGTTCCGATGATCGGCTGTGGCGGATTCGTCCCCAGGGCATCGCCGGCGATGTCCGAAACCTCGACCTTGAGCTTGAGCGTGACCTCCCGGTTGTGATGGACTCGGGGCTCGAGAGCGATCTTGATGCCGACGTCGTTGTAGGTATAGGAGGTCACCGGGGCGAACGTCCCGCCCTGGCTGGGATTGGCGCTGGTGAAGGTCGAGACCGGAAGGGGAACACGCCGCCCGATGTGCAGGGTCGCGGTCTCGCCTTCGCTGATCCGGAGCTGCGGCCGGGCGAGAACCTGGGCCTCGCTGTTCGCCTTGAGGAAGTTGTAGGCGATGGAGGGCATCGTGAACGCGAAGTCGTCCGAGCCGAGGTTCCTGAAGGCGTCGAGAGTGATACCGGTGATCGACTTCCCCTCGGCGTCGATGGCGCTGACCGAACCGAGCCCGAGCCCGACGATCTGCATGCCGACGTCCCGCGCCTTGTTCACGTCCATCTGCAGGAGCTCGACGGAAACCACGACTTCGGCGCGCGCCTTGTCGTTCGCCTCGATGATCTCCTGCGCGATTCGGACGCGGTCGGCCGTGTCTCGGATCGTGATCGCATTGAGCGCCTTGAGCGGGAAAACGTTCCGCGCCTCGAGCATCGTCCGCAGCACGTTGCTCACCTGCTCGGCGTCGCCATTCGAGAGGTAGAACGTCTGGATGACCAAATCCTCGTACTCCCGCCGCGCCTGCGGATTGTCCGGCACGATGATCAGGGAACGCTCGTCCAGAACCTTGTAGAAATGACCGGCGGCCTGCATCACCCGCTCGATCGCGGCCTGCGCCGTGACGTCGCGGAGCTCGATCGCGATCGGGTCATCCTTGACCTGCGCGTCGAACAGGACGTTGATCCCGAATGCGTTGCCGAGGGCGCGGTAGATCTCCTTGACCGGGGTTTCCCGTGGAAAGGAGAGCGAGATCGGCTCGTCGGATGCGGGATCGAGCTGGGGTGGCTGTGCCTTCGTCAGGCCCTTGGCACGCGCCTTTTTCTCGTCGATGGTCAGCTCTTGCTGGGCCCCCATCCTCGCCTTCGCCGCCTCGGTCGCCTTGTGAAGCTCGACCAGGGCGAACTGGTTCGTCGGATCGAGCTTCACCGTGAGCTCGAACTCCAGCGCCGCCATGTCCGGCTGGCCGGCCGAAAACAGAGCTTTCCCGCGCTCGAAGTGGGCGCGCGAAGCCTCCAGCCGCGCATTCATCATCGCCGCCTGGTACTTGCTGTTCTCGGGGTCGATCTCGAGCGCCTTGGCGTACTGCTCGACCGCCTCGTCCCACTTCTTCATTGTCTGAAGCTCGCGACCGCGCTCGAAGGCGCGATAGCTGACGCACCCCGAGGCGAAGATCATCAGCACGAACAGGCCGGTGAGGGTTCGAATCTTCATGTGATTGATCGTCATACTTTTCTCGAAGTCTCTACTTGGACGCGGAGCGGTCCCTGAACGTCACGGCACCTATCTGCCGATCGGAATCCGCTTCCGCACATCCGGGGGAAATCCGGTGTAACCGATGTCCGCGGACTCGATTCCGATGTTGTGGAGGATGAATCGCCCTCCGAATGTCTCACCTTCGCGGACGTTGAGCAAATCACCATCTTTCGCGAAGACTGCGAATGTGTTCGTATCGCGCCCGAACGAGCCTAGGTACTTGTAGGCGAAGGCCGGCGGGGTCGGCGGCGGCGGAGGCGGGGCGATCTCCGGTCCTTCCTGGCACGCGGTGCCTACCCCGTTCCGGTCGATATCGGACTGATCCGGGTTCGGAACGTCCGGACAGTTGTCCTGATAGTCGGGGACCCCGTCGCCGTCCCGGTCGGGTGGGGGCGGAGGGGGGGGCGCGGCTCTCGGAGGCGGCGGGGGAGGCGGCTGGACGAACGCAAACAGATTCCGCCTGCTGCGAACAGCCCTTCCGTCCTTCTCGAGCCATTCGAGGTGAATCGGCTCGATCGTCCCCGATTCGGTGGTGATCGCGCGCGCCTGCTGGGGCTGATCCCGGCGCTCGGTCTCCATCTCGAGAGGGTCGGGAGCCGGCTCCGGTGTCTGCAGGGCGCTTCCCGGAGAGGCAAAGATCCAGATGAAGACCAGAGCCACCACGGCGGCGGCAGCCCAGAGCCACGTCCTCCGGTCCCCGAGACTCATGATGAGCTCCTCACGGGCTCGTCATCGGCCCGGAAAAGGGTCTTCAGGCGGAGGGTGAGGACGAGTTGGGAATCGTCGGAGCCGGAGGAGAGGCTGATTTCCTCGATGATCACGAACTCGTCCGAGTACTCGATCAGGTTGATCAGCCGGCGCGCCTGTTGGTACGTGCCTCGAACCGAAAATGAAATCGCGAGCGATGCCGCGTCCGATCCCTGGTTGCGAGCGGCCAGCGTCTGGTCGTAGGAGGTCGAGGGTGGCTGCAGCTCGCTTCTTCGGGCCAGTTCCCGCATCTCGTTCAGCAGGGGAACCAGCCGCTGCTGCGGCGTCCCCCACCAGTCGTTGTAGACGGTGTCGATAGTCGACACGATCTGCTCGAAGCTCTTGACGTTCTGCTCGGCCACGGCTCTCTCGGCACGCGCCGTCGTCAGTTGCGCCGCCACCACCTCGCGACGGGTCTCCAGGTCGTTGACGCGCTGCTCGAAACGCACGCGATAGGTGACGAAGAAGACCAGGTTCGCCAGAAATAAGATGCCTAGAGTCACGAGGAGCCATCGCTTTTCGCGCCAGATCATTCCCGCACCCCCCATGCAGCCGGACGGTATTGGGTCGAGATGATGAACTGGTGAAGCCCCTGGGACGAGCTCTGATTGGCGGGGAAGGGACGGACGAACTTCGGGCTCTGAAACATGTTCTGGATCAGCTCGACCATTCCGTCATCGTTCCTGGCCATGCACGACATCTGGAGAGTCACCTCACCCGTCCGTTCGACGCTCGGCGACAGGCGCACGAGGCGTACGTCAGGTGGAAAGACCGCTTCGAGATCGTCCAGGAGCTGGTTCCACGAGAACGCACGCCGCGCGATCTGCGTGTTCACGAACTCGGCGCGTCTCCGCAGCTGGGGTGAATCGAAGCGGGCGGCCTGCTGGCGAGCGACCTCAGTGGCCTGGCGCTCGTCCGCGATCGCCGCTTCGAGTCCGGCTATCTCGGCTCGCGTGTCGCTGGTGGTCGCGAAGTAGCGGAAGGCGGTCTGCGCGTTGTACGCGAGGAGGGCCACGGAGAGGATCGCGAGCACCGCGACGACAGTCCAGACCGGACGGTAATCGCGGTACGGCCGCGATGCGAGATTGGGGTGAAGGGCTTTCAAGCGGTGAACACTCCCGTGCAGGCGATGAGCTCGGCTCCCCACGTTTCTGCCTGAGGGTCGTCCGAATGGGCGAAATCTTCGATCCGGGCCCGATGGACGGGCACCTCGAACTCCGTCTCGATCGAGCTCAGCACTCGCTGGTCGACCCCGTTGCCGGAGACCCAGCTCTCGGTGATCGAGCTCCATTCGAGGCGGCTCTTCATGTAACTGGCCGACAGCAGGATCTCCTGCTCGAGCGACCTCGAGCCGCTGAGCATCCTCGAACGGAGGAAGCGGGGAATCGCCCCGTGAAAGATCCCCATGGTGAACTCCGAGCCCGCGACATGGAGAAAGAGGCGATCCGCGGCGGGGTCGGCGACTCGCGCCGCGACGGCGTTCCATGCATTGACGCCGATCGGTTCGATCAGCGCCAGCGACATGCCGGCATTGCGGAAGGCGGATTCGATGGCGGTGAGCGTGGTTTCCATCGCGCCGACCGCGAACACCTGCTGCCCGGTCCCGTTCTTCTGGAGCGGGACCCATGCGAAACGCACCTCTTCAGGCCGGACCGGGAGAGTGCGCTTCACCGCGAAGCGGACGAGCTCCACCTGCGGGGTCTCGCGATCTCCGGCCGACGGGAGGTCGAGCAGATTGAGTCTGAACCAGGAGTCGGGGAGGAGGAGCGAGACCCGCTCGACGCCCCCCAGGTCCTTCCGCGCCCGCGCCAGAACCTCGGTGAGGATCGCGGGGTTGGAGAGCCGGGGCGAGACGGGAGAATCGGCGAACGGAGGCTCGGCGAACCGGTAGCGGTGGAGCGATGTGACGTCGGCACCACGCCCGCTCTTCGCGAACCGGGTCGCGAGCAGTCCCTCGCCGTCGAGGACGAAAACTTCCGTTGGAAATCCGTTGGCCATAAGTCAATCGACGAACGTCACCTTGTTGATCTCGCGGAGCGTCGTCTTGCCTTCCCTCACTTTGGCGAGAGCGGCCTCGCGAAGAAAGATCATCCCCTCCTCCCGGGCGGCGTTCTTGATCTCCGAAGCGGGGCGGCGGTCGAGAATCATGCCGCGGATCCGGTCGGAAAGGTCGAGC
>JBHEOL010000252.1:0-10044 GCA_046261635.1 Thermoanaerobaculia bacterium
CCCAAAAAGGGAGCGGAGCGGCCGGCAAAGGCGAAACGGGGGAAATCGAGTTCAGCAACCCTTCCGTCGCTGCCGCCTTCAAGCGCGCCGTCAAGAAGTATCCTTCCGCTCTCAAGCGGTTATCCGACTGAGAAAAAGCTCGAGGTCGCTTACATCAGCGGCCAGGATCTGGTCGAGCTGCACAAAGCGATCTCGTCCGAGTTTGGAGGCCGCAACGCGCAGCCTGGAGTGGTCGAATCTCCGTTCGGTCTTCAGAACGCGGTCGAGCGTCCCCGGACGACGGTTTTCGGCCGCGACGCCTACCCGGAGTTCTAAGAGAAAGCGGCGGCATTCTTTTTCGCGCTGCTGCAGAACCTCCCGTTCCAGACGGGAAACCGCCGTGTCGCGCTGGCCGCTCTTCTCGCGTTCTGCGAACTGAACGAGCGATCGATCGACGCGCGCGTTCTGGACGAGAAATCCTTCGAGCACCTCGTCAAGAAGGCGGCGACCCATCGCGAGCATGGAGTTCCCCCGGAGGAGGTCTTCCAGGAGATCCGGACCGTGATGCAGCGGGCCATCGTCTGAGCTTCACGACGCTCCCATCCTCCATAAGCGGCGCCTTCCGGCGCCGCTTTTTTCGTTTCTGGGGATCTGGCACTGCCTTTGATTCTGTCAGGTCGGAGGAAATGTGAAATGGCGAAACAGACCGATGCAATCGCGCTACTCAAGGAAGACCACAAGCGCGTCAAGGAGCTCCTGAAAAAGCTGGATGAAACGACCGAGCGGGGCGTGGCCACGCGGCAGAAACTGCTCGGCCAGATCGAAATGGAAGTGAAGGTGCACACGACCATCGAGGAGGAGATCTTCTACCCTGCGTTCAAGAAGGCGGGTGAGAAAAAGGACGACGAGGAGATGTTCTACGAGGCGACCGAGGAGCATCACGTCGTCGATCTCGTTCTTCCGGAGCTGAAGAAGACCGATCCTTCCAGCCCGGTGTTCGGGGCGAAGGCGACGGTGCTGAAAGAGCTGATCGAGCACCACGCGGACGAGGAAGAGAAGGAGATGTTTCCGCGGGCGAGGAAGCTTCTCTCGAAGGACGAGCTGGTCGACCTCGGGGCTCGCATGGAAAAGAGGAAAAAGGCGTTGAGCGGGAAAGGAAAGCGCTGACTCGCTGACGATCCCGAACGTGGAATCCGAAGGGCGGCCGCGAGGCCGCCCTTCGTGTTGGGCTCTGGCTCAGCGAGGCGTGGTGCGCCGTTCCGCGGTCGGATCCTGCGCAACACCGCGGCGGTGAAGCTCGGCGTTGATCCGGCCGAGGAGAATCCGCGATACGCGGATGTCGTGGCCGAGATCGATCAGCAGGACCGCGAGGTCACCCGCAGCCCAGAGCATTCCCGCGAGAACGAGGAAGCGGGTCGCCTCACCGATGAGCGTGATGATCGAGGCCGTCCCCTGCGTCATCAGCCCGGTGACGGCTTCGCCGATGAGCATGAGCACCATCAGCGCTGCCAGAAGCTTGAACAGCTTGGCGATGTATCGCAGCGTCACGTACGGCTCGAGGTCCGTGGTTCGGATCTCATGCTCCGATCCGCGCGGATCGCTCCCGGGCGGGGGCGCGCCGCATGCCTCGCAAACCTCGTGCTCGCTCGTACGTTCAGTTCCGCAGTCAGAACATCGGAATTCTTCTGTTGCCACTACTCTTTACCTCCTGACCGGCTGATCGAATGCCGTTTGTACCTCGCCTGGCGCCGCATATGCCCCACGGCTGATCGTCCTGCTCCAAAGAGAATCGAAGCCCTTCGGGGTGGCTGCCTGACTCATCCACTGCCGCTTCCGCGCCAGCGGGCGCGGGTCCCTCTCACATCGACATGGACGAACGGTCCATGTCCGCAGCACGTCGGGTAGATGCCGATTCCTCCCACCAGACTCGGGTGTTTCCGCTCCACCCGCTCGGCGGCTTCGGCCATCATCTCCACGTCGCGGGTGTCGACTTTTCTGTCCCCGTTCACGTCGTCGGTCCAGAAGTCTTCGTCGTTGTCGAGGAAGACGTCCACACCGTCGCCGTACATGTGGCGGCTCAGATTGGCGCGTCCGCTCGTGTCGCCTCCGCCCGCGTTGTACGCCGGCGTCCGAAAGCCGCTCATGACCGTCATGTGGCGGACGTCCACGCCCATCTCCTGCAGTTCGACGATCATCAGCTCGAGCTTGTCGAGCACCTTCGGATCCAGCAGCAGGTACTTCGGCCAGACGTCCGACTGGTCTTTGGTCAGGAACTGACCGAGCGTGAAGTGCTTCGAGACGTGTAAGTCCCGGTTCTCCTGAGTGACCTGGATGAATCCTCGTGGCGGAGCGTAGGAGGCCGAGCGAGGCGTTCCGCCGTCTTCCCACGGCCAGCTTCCGAGCCGGTACGTTCCGATTCGTCCCTTCTGCTTCTCGTTCGCGGGAACGAGAGTGACGAGATTCAGTTTCTCGAGCGGTCGGGTCGACCGGCGGTACTCGATGGCGAGGGGATGAATGCCCGGTGTCGCCGGGTGCGTCAGATCCGCCGCGGGACGGCCGCCGATCAGGAAATTCAGTCCGGGATTCCCCGGAGCAACCCGTTCGCCCGGAAGCCCGATCGCGGCATACAGGGAGCCGCTCACTCCCCGGATCGGATTCGAATATCGAGTGATGGCATCGTTCAGGAACGAGGGTGTGATTTCTCCCGGCGACGAGAGGGCCGAGCCGATTCTCCCGAGGAGCGGCCTCTGTCCGGGAACCTCCGCACTGAGGCCCCGGCTGGCGAGCTCGGCGGATTCGATCTCGCCCGGTCCGAGCGTGTAGGTCTGCAAGATCGCCCAGCTCCATCCGACCCCGAGCAGGAGGACGATCGCCGCGGCCACCCAGGGGAATCCTTGCTCCTGCCGGCGATTGAGACCGGAGGATTTCCATCTCTGGCGGTTCTTGTGCGGAGGGAGGAGGGCTTCAGTACTCATGGGCTCGAGCGTGAAACTTCACGTCGCGTGCCGGAAGGGAGGGGCTAGGGGCTAGGGACTAGGGGCTAGGGAAATACAGGAGCAAGAGCCAGCATCGAGATGGGCCGTTGCTGTTGCTGTTCCCTAGCCCCTAGCCCCCAGTCCCTGCCTTCAAGGAAAATAGCCGCGGGGGACCCGAAGATTCAGCTTCCTCGAGCTCTGGACGGCGAGCGGGTGCCAGATATCGGCGCCGGTCGACTCGGTCCGGAAGACGACGATGTACTGCTGCTGAAGCTCGCTGGCGATGGAGCGGTAGACGGCGGGCAGCTCCGAGGGGTCGCTGATGACGAAGTAGCTTGCTCCGGACTCCCGGGCGATCTCGGCGAACCGTCTGGCCTCCATCAGGCCGAGGCCAAAACGCATGAAGCGGGACAGCCAGCGATTCTTGACGATCGGATAGATCGGAACGCCCGAGTAACGCGCGTAATGGACGAGGTGATCGAGCTCGAACTCGCCGCCGAAGTTCATTCCGTCGGAGAGGACGACGAGGGCCTTTCGGCCGGGCATCTTCTGCAGTTCGTACAGCATCTGGATGACCGCGTCATAGAGATGCGTCTGGCCGCGCGGCTCGAGCTTGCCGATGGCCTTGTCGACGAGAGTCAGATCGCTGGTGAAGCCCGTGAGCCAGAAAACGCGCTGGTGAAACGCAACGACCGCGATGCGATCGTTCTGGCGGACGATCGAACGGGCGAACTCCCGCGCTGCCTGCTGGATCACCGGAAGCTCGTTCAGCATGCTCTCCGAAGTATCGACGAGCATGATGACGTTCAGGGGCTGGTCCTGGGCGGGGACCAGCGAGTCGATTTCCCTCTCGTGACCCGAGTCGATCAGGGTGATGTCGTCCCTGGTCAGATTCCCGCGGTCCTTTCCGAAGACCGAGAGAGGGATGTGCTTGACGACGACTTCGATGTCCTCGTGGACAGCGTCGCCCCAGAAGGCGACGGAGTTCGCTTCGAGTGAGCCGCGGGCGCGGGCCACTGCGCGAGCATATCGGGCCTCCGAATTCTCCGCCGCGTCGAACGAGATCGAGTACGGGTCCGTGAGATCGGTTCCGATCAGTGTTTCCTCGACGTAGAAGTCGATGCCGAGAATCGGGATGTTTCGCGGAGCGAGGACGCTCGCGAACATGGTCACGGAGCCTTCCTCGGGCAGAGCCTTCGGCAGCTCGAGCCGCACGCGGAACGGGGGTTGCGGGTCGTTGACGGTCATCTCATCCTGGCCGACGACCCGACCCGTGGAATCCAGCCCGATCGCGCGCACGCGGAGACGCCGGATGTATTTTCCGATTGCGACGTTGAATGTCACGTTGCGGCCGGAGGCCGTCGCGAACGGAACGCCATTCACGCGCAGCTCGATTTGTTCGACCGACTCGCCTGCCGCAACTGGCACCGAGAGAGTGCCCCACACCAGGCCCCGAGGCTTCTGTGTGATCTGAACCGAATGCCCGCCGGCCACCAGGGGCACAGCGAGAAGAAGCAGAAGAGTGAGCGCGCGGAGGGCGCGGGCGATGGGCATCACCTGCCTCGAACAGGGCCGAAAAGGCCGAAATTCGATTTCCGGGCTGATCGAAGCCAAACGTCCACAGAGAAGTTGCGGAGATGCGTCAGTCACCGGGCGCCGAGCAGGGTTCCGCCTGCCATCCACCCCCCCCTTGCGGGATCTTCTCCCGGCGCAACGCCTCCATCGGCGGATAGGGAGGAGAGAGAGGGAGCTCGAGCTCGGGCCGTTCCGGCGGCTTGGGCATCATGCGACCTCCTGGCTCACTTCTTTCGAGCACTCGGTTTCGGCGTTTTGTTCGGTGCAGCCGCACGCTTGCGGACTGCGGCCGGAGATTTCCGGATGGTGGTGCGGGCGAAGGTCTTCTCGAGATCGACGCGGCCGCGGCTCTGGAGAAGCGGCTTCCAGAGATCGCCGGCGCTCACGATTCTGTCGCGGGCGTTGAAGAGGGTGAAGTCTGCGATTTCGACGCCGTTCTCCACCTCCTCCCACGTCACCGGCATCGAGACGCTCGCCTCCGGAGTCGGGCGCACGGAGTAGATCGAGGCGAGGGTCCTCCCCCAGGCGTTCTGGTTGTAGTCGACGAGCACTCGTCCATGTGGGCGGTTGACCTTCCGGTACTCGGCCGTGACGAGCTTCGGGTACATCGATTCCATCTGAATCGCGACCGCCTTCGCGACGGTCCAGACTTCCTTCTGCAGCGGGCCACGGCGGATCGGGACATACATGTGGATGCCCTTCGACCCGCTCGTTTTTGCCGAAGAGCCGATCCCGAGCTCGCTGAGCAGATCGCGCAGGCGCAGGGCAGTCTCGCGCACTTCGGCGAAGCCGGAGCCAGGGCCGGGGTCGAGGTCGAAATGGAGGAAGTCGGGGCGATCCCAGTCGTCGCATCGCGCATACCAGGGATTGAGATCGATGCAGCCGAGATTGACGATCCAGAGCAGTGATGCGAGGTCGTTCACGATCGGGAAGTTGACCGGTCCGGCGTTGTGGGGAATGACGCACTGCTCGATCCACTCGGGGCTGTAGTCGGGCGTCCGCTTCATGTAGAAGAACTCTCCGGCCGCCCCATTCGGGTATCGCTTCATGACCATCGCGCGGTTGGCGAGATGAGGGGCGAGCACGTCGGCCATGTCGGCGTAGTACTGCAGCAGGTCCCGCTTCGCGAGACCGAGGTTCTTCCAGAACGGTTTGTCGAGATTGGTCAGGGAGACGACCTTCCCGCCGATCTTCAGGTTGACGTCCCGCACGTGGGGAATCTCGATCCGCTTCATCGAGCACTCTCCTTCCCTTCCGACCGCTTCCGATGCCGGGGAGCATCGAGTGTGGCGTATTCGAGCTCGATTCCGGAAGCGGCGGCGCGGAGCATCAGCGCTCCCCGGCTCATATCACCGATTCCGGCGAACGAGCGGGGAAACAGCAACCGGCCCCCCAGGATGGGGTGAAGCACAGGGACGCGGGCGAGAGAAGTAAGACCGTCGGGGCGCTCATTGCCTGGCCGCGGATGCAGAGACGGGGACTCGCGCCTCAGACCCAGTCGTGGAGCCGCCGGACGAGCTGGTCGACCGTCATCAGGCGATGTTTCCCGGTCGACTCCGAACGGAACAGGGCGTGGTACCACCCCTTCATCCCGATTGGGGTGAACAGTTGCCCGTTCACTTTCAACTTTCTGCCGGAGACGAGCCGGAGAAAGACCTGCTCGTAGGTGGAACGGGTGAGCCGGCGGTCGGGGAAGGGCGTCGGGGCCTGCTTCTTCCGCCGGTCCGAGCTCTTGCGACGCTCGGGCAGTCCGGCCGACCGCGATTTCCCTCCCCGGCGCTCGATCCCCGCTCCTTCGAGCAGCGTCGCGCGCGCGGAGCGAAGCTTGTGCTGGCTCGCTGCGTATTCAGCGTCGCTCCCATTGCCCTGGTCCGGTCTCGCAGTGAACCCGTCTTCCTGCTGACTGCTCTTGAGAAGAGCGGCGCGGGCGCTCGATTCGAGGGCTTCCGTCTGCGCCGACCGCCGCGATCTCACGTATTCCGACCACTCCACATCCGGCGGGAGCTGCAGATTTTCGTAGTCGCGCAGCTCGTCGATCACTTTTCCCCACGAACAGAGCCTGCCGACGTCGTCATACGCCCGCGGACGGTCGCCCAGTTCGAGCATCGAAGGGGTCGCGCCGTCGAGAATCGAGAACACCAGCCGGTGCGTGAACGGGTCGGCGAACTGCCGGATCGACTTGCGGAAAAACCACACCGTCTCGGCCGCGATCCGGCGCAGAGAGAGGGTGCGGCCGTCGCGGACGGTCCACATCCTCGCGTCGATGTCGCTCGTGAACGGGCTCTCGGGGTAGTGAAAGTCCTTGGTCAGCCATCCCTTCCGGGTGGTGTGACGGCCGGGCACCACCCCGGCGATGGTCGGAATCGGAAGGTGCCGCAGGAGGTCGAGCCGATACGAAGGCCAGGACATCACCTCGCGCACGATCCCGACGATCACCGCGGTGACCGCGATCATCATCGCCGGGTCGGGCGTGAAGTCCGCCGTGATCTCGATCCTGTCACCACGAGGCCGCACGCCGATTCCCGTCGAACGGCGGTTCGCCCCGAGAATCATCACGGGGACCGGGAGGATGTACGCCAGTAGCAGAGCGAGCCGCTTGATGTTGCGGGTGCGGTTCTGTTTCCAGCGGGGGACATCGAACGAGACGTTGTAGTGCGTGCTGTATGCGCGGAGGCGGATATGGTGATCGTTCTCCGATTCCCAGCGGTCCAGTTGACGCCGAACGTAACCGATCTGTTCCCACAAAGAGCGCACCGCGCGCTCCGCACAGCTGCGGCGGATCTCGATGATCGGAGTGACGACCTCGACCACGCCGCGGTCGAAATAGACGGCTCCGCCGGCGAGCGTCTGGGACGAGCGTCCTTCCCGGGCCAGAAGGGGATCGAGGATGAAGTCCGCCGGGCTCTTCCAGTATTTCTCCGGAATGATCTCCACACCGTCGACCCAGACGTTGAACTCGGATTCGATTCCGACGGCCGGCATCTGAAGTTTGTGAGGCGGCGATGTCCTCCTCGAGGAGGATCGCAATGGTTTCTGCTCGCTCGGCACGGAGGCCCCCGCCGCCCGGAGACAGGTCTCCCTCCGGGCATCTTTTCGACTTGCTATGAAACGTTTGAACAGCGCGTTGCGCCACAGCGTTCGTTCGTGGATTCAATAGCAAACGCCGCGCCTGCTCGAAGTGCCGGGCGGGACGAGTGGCGGAGGCTTCAGCCTCCGCTGCCTTCCGCCCGGTGCAAGGCGATCGCGCAGGGCAAATCCCGGCTTTCGAGCAACTTGGGAGGTTGCGGTTCTTGCGGGGCAGACGGAGGCTGAAGCCTCCGCCACTAATCCCCGGCGTTCCTGCGGTCGCGTTTCCGGCGCTCTTCCCAGGCGAACCGAGGGGTTTCCTGGGGCATCTCCATCCGGTCTTCGCTCACCTCACGGGGGATGAGGAAGAGATATCCGAGGTCGAGGTGGAGATGGTCGTCGGTCGAGCCGGCTTCCTGGCCATAGGGGAAGGCGGTCATTTCATCGGCCACCCGCTCGGCGATCATCCCGAACTTGTTGATCTGCTCCTCGGTCTGCAGGAGAGAGCTTCCGATGCGGTAGATATCGACGGCCGTGCCCCACATGTGGGGCGATGCGGGATGATTCCGTTCGTGCGACGGTGAGCGGTACCCGCCGTTGACCGAGATATGGAGAGTGGAGCCGATCTCGTCGCGGATCCGCTGCAGGTAAAACGCGGTGATGCGGACCGCGCAGGGGACGTACCGTGGATACTCGCGGAGCGGCTCGGCTTCGCGAAGATCGACCCGGATGAACTCATTGAGGCGGAAGTTTCCGGTCAGCCGGACCGCCATCGCGTCTTCGTACGAGGGGATCTCGTAGAAATAGCGGGGAAGGCGGTGTCGCCGTCCGTCAGCATCCTTGACCATCTCGCCCGGGCGGAGGAGGACCCGGATGGTTTCCGGGAGGTCGATCGCGTCGACGATCTTGAGAGTCTGTTCGCTGGGAAGGTCAGACATGGATGAGGCCGGCAAGCGTTGAGTGTACATCAGCGGTGATGTCGGCCACGCCGCTTCCCCGGCCGGTTGCGGCGTCGAAACGCGTCAGGACGACGATGGCGTATGGCTTCCGTCCCTCCAGGAAGACGATGCCGGCGTCGTGATGCACCGTGGAGATGTTCCCGGTCTTGTGGGCGACTCTGGCGTCGTCGGGCACGCCGGCGGGGATCCCGCTCTTGTATCGCTGATCGAGCATGATTTCCAGCATCTGGTCGGACGCGGTTTCGGAGAAAGCGCGCTTCTCCGCGATGACCCGAAGCAGGCGGAGGAGGCCGGCAGCGGTGACCTCGTTGTTCAGCCCCGCTTCGTAGGCAGCCTGGTCCTCGACGCCGCGGAGGACCTTGACCCCCGGGATCTCGAGCTCGTCCAGCGCGTACTGGATCGCCTCGACTCCGACGATCTCGAAGAGGAGATTCGTGGCGAGGTTGCTCGAAGTCGTGATCATCCAGTAGGCCAGTTCGCGCACCGGCATGGTCCGCCCGAGCTGCTTGTAAACGTTCCCGTCTCCATCGCGGCTCACCTCGAGCTTGAAGTGCTGTCCGTCGACGATGCTGGTGAAGCGGTTGCGGACATGAATCTCCGAGTCGAGCGTGAGCTCCTTGCTCTCGACCTGGCGGAAAACGCCGAGAAGGATGGCCAGCTTCATGGTCGAGGCGGCGTGGAACCACTGGTCCGCATTGAACGACCATTGGATGGTCGATTCGTAGTCGTAGAAACCAACGGCCATCTCTTCGAGATTGTGCTCGTTCTTTCTGCGGATGATTCTCCCGAACAGAGAAGATTCTCCGGCGGCGATCGCTTCGCGGGATGGATGATCTGCCATTGGAATCAGATTTTACCGGAGTCGGTCAGACGCGTCCGATGTGCTCGCCGATCCTCTCGATGCCTCGGCGGATCAGATCGGGTTCCGCCGCATAGGATACGCGCAGAAATCCTTCGCCTTTCGCGCCGAAAGCGACGCCGGGAATCGTCAGCACGGCGGCGTCGAGAACGAGCGATCTGGCCAACTCGATCGAATGACAGGCCGGGATCGGAACGAAGAGATAGAAGCCGCCCATCGGCTCGGCGACCTCGATGCCCAGCGCTCGCTTCGCCGTCTGCATGGCGACCTCGCGTTGCTCCCGGAACTTCGCACGCACCCCTTCCAGCCACGCCCGGTTCGCTTCCCCGTCGGAGAGAACGGCGTTTGCGAGATCCTGGGAGAACACCGACGCGCAGGTCGCGATGTACTGGTGTGCCGTCACGATCGGTTTCATCAGGGCTTCCGGCGCCAGGGCCCAGCCGATTCGCAGGCCGGTCATCCCATGGCTTTTGGAGAGCCCGTTGACGACCACGACGTTCCCGCCGCGGCCCATGAAGGACGCCGGTAACGAGCCGTAATGGATCTCCCGGTACACTTCGTCCGAGATCACCAGGGCTTTCCTTTCCTCGGCGAGCGCCACAATCCGCCGTATCGAGCTCTCGCTCAGAAC
>JBHEOL010000254.1:0-7434 GCA_046261635.1 Thermoanaerobaculia bacterium
GCTCGAAGGCGAAATTGGGGGGCACGGGGAATCGAAAAAGAGCCATCAGTCAGAAGATTGAAACACAGCGGCGGCTCAGGATGACGAGGGGGAAATTGGAGGCGACGGTCGGAATCGAACCGACGAATAGAGGTTTTGCAGACCTCTGCCTTACCACTTGGCTACGTCGCCCCCCCGGAGGGATTTCGCAGTCTAGTGAACCGCTCGTTTTCGGTCAATATTCGCGCCCCACGTCACCGTCTGGCGAAATCGATCCATCCTCTTTCGGGGTTCGCGCCGACGAGCTTCACCCTCACCCGATCCCCGACGTCGAGACCTCGGTCCCCCGACACGACCTTCCCCTCGACGGGCGGGTCGAAGGTCCGGACCCACACTCCCTTCGCGGATGCTCCTGTGATCACGCCCTGGAATTCCTCTCCGATCCGATTCTGGAGATGAATGGCGGCCGCGGCTTTCGTCGCGAGGCGCTCCACTTTGTCGGCTGCGTTCTCCTGTTTCGTGCAGTGGTCTGCGATGGCGACGAGCTCGTCGAAGTTGTACGGGCTCTTCTCTCCCGCGATGGCGGCCTTGAGCAGGCGCTGCGTGACCAGATCCGGATAGCGCCGGTTTGGCGCCGTCGAATGCGTGTAGTCCCTGACCGCGAGGCCGAAGTGTCCCGGAGGCTCGGAGCCCGCCTTCTGGGCGACGTACTCACCGCGCCCCATCAGCTTGATGATCGATAACGAGAGATCGGGGAAGGTGACCGGATCCTTCTTCTTCTGAATGAGGAGGAACTCCTCGAGAGCGACAGGGTCCGGATCCTGGGGCAGCTTGTGCCGGTACTCCTCCGCGAGCGCGACGATTCGCCCCCACCGTTCCGGGGAGCGGACCACGCGGCGGATCGTCGGCAACTTCCGCCGCTGGAGAAAGCGCGCGCTGATCCCGTTCGCCGCGATCATGAAATCTTCGATGATCTGATGAGCGCGCGTCTGCTGGCGCCGCTCGATGCTGACCACCTCTCCGTCGGATACCTTCGCTTTTGCCTCGATCGTCTCGAAGTCGAGCGCTCCTTCTTCCTGGCGACGGCTGCGGAGCTTTGCAGCTGCCGCGTCCTGGAGGCGAGCTTGTTCTGCCGCCGGGGGGAAGGCCGCCATGGCCTCAGGCATTTCCGCCGTCCCTTCGAGCCACTCCGCGACGCTTTCGTAAGCGAGCTGCGCGCGGTTGCGGACGTGGCCGCGCAGCACGGTCTCTCCTTCGAGCCGGCCGTCGTCGACGATCATCTCCACGACCATCGCCAGACGGTCCTCTCCCGGGTTGAGCGACGTGAAGTCGGTGGAGAGCTTCTCCGGCAGCATTGGAAAGATGTGGCCGGGCGTATAGACCGACGTCGTGTTCACCCCGGCGTGCTTGTCGAGCTCCGATCCTTTCGGGACGAGAGCATCGACGTCGGCGATCGCGATCAGGACGCGGATGCGCCCTCCACCGAGATCCTCGGCGACTCCGAGCTGATCGAGATCGCGCGAGTCGTCGTTGTCGATGGAGATCCAGGGAAGGTCCCGCAGGTCACGGATCGTCCCGTCCTCGGGTGCGGCAGGGGCGTGAATGCGTTCGAGCTCCGCCTGGGCAGCCCGCGGAAGTTGGGCGGTGAGCCCCTGTTCGCTCATCGCGTTGCGGGCAATCTCTTTGAGGTCCAGATGCTTTCGGTCCAAGTTCATTCTCCTCTTCGCCGTCGATCGGCCGGCAGCTTATCGCGAGCAGCAGGATGCGGCGAGTGGTGTCACAATCGAGATCATGTCGGACGGCGCGAAGCGGATCGCCTGCGCAGCCGCAGGGGATCGTGGCCTGCTGATTCAGGACCAACTCGGCGGCGATCTCGGGCGCCTGGCGCCCCGTGCCCGGCTCCTGCCCGGCGTCGAAGCCGCGATCTCCGGCCACTCCTCGCTCCTGGTGCTGCTCGAATCAGGCAGTGAGAACCTCCGGAGGGAGCTCGCGATCCGCCTCGCTGCCGCCCCGATCGCCGACTCTGCTCCTTCTCGGAAAATCCGGGAGATCAGGGTGTCTTTCGAGGAGAGCGCTGCACCGGATCTCCCGCGACTCATCGAAATGAGCGGCCTGACACGCGAACGGCTCATCGAAGCGATCGCAAGACTCGACATGCGCGTCCGGTTCCTCGGCTTTCTCCCCGGATTCGCCTATCTCGATGGATGGCCCGCCGAATGGCAGCTGCCGAGGCTCGACACTCCCCGAGCCCGTGTTCCGGCGGGCAGCTTTGCGGTTGCGGGGCCATCGGCGGGCTTCTATCCGGATACTTCTCCCGGCGGGTGGAATCTACTTGGCCGCAGTGACACTCCTTTCTGGGATCCTCTTCGCCTTCCCCCGAACCTGTTGAGCCCGGGCGACCAGGTGCGCATCGTCCCTGGCCCCATCGGCGCGATTCCCCGAGCTCGCGTTCCCGTCGAGCAGGCCGCAGGCGATCCGGCCGCCGAGGTGATCGCGCCGGGAACGCTTTCGATCTCCGTGGGTCCCGCGCACCCGTCCAATCTGGAGGCCGGAGCGTTTCCGGGGGGTCCGTTCGACGTCGAGGCGGCGGCGGTCGCGAATCGTGCTGTCGGAAATCCGCCGGATGCGGCGGTTCTCGAGTGCGCGCTCAGCGGGCCCCGGCTGCGGTTCCTCGCGCCCGCGTCGCTGTCATGGACCGGAGCGGCGGCCGACATCGTGGTCGACGGGAGTCGCGTACCCGATCCCAGGGTGATCGCGGTGAATGAAGGGTCACTCCTTGCGATCGGGAAGATCGGTCCGGGCGCGCGCGGTTGGCTGGCGATCTCCGGGGGGTGGGGGATCGCGGAGCTGCCGGGGTTGTCTCCGGTGCCGCTCCGCGCGGGCCAGATCCTCACGGGAGGAGAGCGGTCTCGCGAAACCGGAAGAATCCGAACCATGGTTCGGGAGCTGCCGACCGAGATTCTCGCGATCGCGGGTCCGGCGTCCGTGGACGCGGGGAGTCTCGAGCAATTGCGGCGGTGCAGCTGGACGGCAACCGACCGGATGGATCGCACGGGCGTGAGGCTCGTCGGAGCCGGCTGGCAGGGAGAGCGGCCTCCGGCGTCACTCCCATCCACGCCGCTGCAGTTCGGCTCCGTACAGTGGCATCCCGACGGCAGCCTGCTGGTGATGGGACCCGATCACCCGGTCACCGGGGGCTATCTGCAGGTGATGACGATCCCGTCGAGCGAGCGATGGAAAATCGCTCAGTTGGGAGCTGGCGCCGCGATACGGTGGCGGATCGAGCCGCCGATTCAGTACGCGTAGCCCTCGCGCGCTTTCACCCGGAACTCGGGATTCCTGAGCCTGACGTCGATCTTCTGGTAGCCGCTCGACCCCGCGGGCTTTCGGATCCGGTAGGTCAGCAGGTAATACCCGCTGGCGGCGTTCTCGATCCTGCCGAGCGGGGTCTCGAACGAGGTGAAATGTTTGTAGTACTCGCCGCCCGTCTCCGACGAGATGCGGGAAAGCGTCTGCTCGGGAGGATAGAAAGTGACGTTCCTGAGCAGGAAGATCGAATCGACCGTCACGTTCGCGCTGTTGAGGGCCTGGATCATCGGCTGATACCAGGTCTCCTCGTTTTCGAGCAGAATCGTCCCGTTCCGAATCTCGCCGATGCCGAACGAGAAGAGCGGCATGATCTTCCGCGCCGCGATCGGGCGCAGGGCGTCGGCCAGAACCTCGAGGCCGTCGTACACGCGGCCCGTTCCGTTGACCATCTTCTTCACGTCGATGTTCCGCATGATCGACGCTTCTCCCGCGTAGGGTGGTGTCGCCGCCAGGCCTCGGGAGAAGCTGACGACGTCGTGGAGCGCGGACTCGAGCACCTCACGGTCGTTCGTGAAGTCGGCATAAACCTTCAGGCGGATGTCGTAGCCGGCGACGGCTACCTTGTCCTGCGGCTGGAGCTCCTCGTCGATCCACGTGAGCGCGCCCTTGGTGGCCAGGCGCAGCTCGCTCATCAATCCTCGGATCGCTGAAGGGTCGCCGGGCTCGTGGAAGAAGAGAACGAAGTATCTCTCCTGCCGAACCCGCTCGACCGGAAACGCCGCGTTTTCCTCGCGCGCGGTCAGCAGCGTCCGGTTGGTGAAGTAGTCGACCGAGAGCAGTTCCTGCGGCTCTCCATCTTCCTCGACGATGAAATCGTCCTTGCCGAGCCCGAGGATCTGATTGCCTCGTGAATCGGTGACCGTGGCGTCGACGAGGACCAGATCGACGTCGAGCTGCTCCTGGAACTCGGTCTGCGCGGAAAGGGGAAGACAGACGACCAGCAGAAGAATGAAGGGAACGACCAGAGCTCGCATGGATGACCTCGCGAAAAGGGTAACGCGAGGGCGAGAGGGGGCGATTCCGGCGGGAGGAAATGGTCGGGGCAAGAGGATTTGAACCTCCGACCTCACGGTCCCGAACCGTGCGCTCTAACCAGGCTGAGCTATGCCCCGATGATCTGCCAGACTTCGGCTGAGGACGTCCGAAGGGAGCGGGATTGTAGGTGATCTCCCGACACCGGTCAACGGCGTCCCGGGGAGGGGAATTCCACAGCCGCAGAGGTGGGTGAGAGAGAGTCAATCGCCGGGTTCGAATGACATGTTGGTCTGGTGAGCTGTCGTTACAGTCCACTCGTCCACTAGAATCGCGCGCATGATTCGAAGAGGCCTCCTTCTCACCTTCGTTCTGATGCTGTTGGGCGGCGTCGAGGGACTCGCATGGGGATATCGGGGGCACGAGCTGGCCACGGAGGCTGCGACCTGGGGCCTGCCGCCGGATCTTCCCTCGTTTTTCCATCGGGCCTATCCGGACCTGATTCACCTGGCCAACGATCCTGATCGGTGGAGAGGCGCGGGCCCCTCGCTCGACGACGCCAATGGGCCGGATCATTTTCTCGACTACGAATACGTCGCGCATCTCGAGCTCCCTCCGGGGCGGTATACGTTCATCGCACTCCTCTACGAATCAGGGACGGCGCATCGCCTCGGCCTGAAGCCGGACACCGCCGGGTTCGTAGTCTGGAGGATTGCCGAGCTCGGCGAGAGGCTGACCGATCAGTTTCGGGACTGGAGGAGGACCGAGCCCGGGATCGCGAGGGAGCGAATCGCGCAGAGCATCATCACCACGGCCGGGACGATGGCTCACTATGTCGAGGACGCGGCGAATCCGCATCACGCCACGATTCACTTCAATGGATGGGTTGGAGACCCCGGGCTCGGGTTCCGAAACGATTGCGAGACGCACTCGCGGTTCGAATCAGCCTTCGTTTCGAGAGAGATCGACCTGGAGTCGATCGTCGATCGAATGAGCGCAGAGGTGCGTCGCGACGACATGTTCGGGGCGGCTGTCGAGCTCCTACGCGGATCGAACGAAAGGGTGATCGAGCTCTACACGCTGGATGCGGCGGGCGCTTTCGACGGCCCGGCCCGGGTGGACGGGGGGCGGCAATTTGCGGCAGAGAGGCTCGCTGTCGGCGCGTCGACGATCCGCGATCTCTGGTGGACGGCGTGGCTGAAGAGCGGTGAGGGGCGGTGAGAGGATTTTCCGAGTCGGGTCACCGCGATTCACCGCCGGCCTCGCACGGCGGGAAGCGGTAGAAGCAGGCGGCGCCTCGTGGCATGATGCCGGGCATGAAGATCTACACGCGCGGCGGAGATTCGGGCGAGACCTCACTGCTCGGTCCCGGCAGAGTGCTGAAGGATGACCCGCGGATCGAGGCTTATGGAACCGTCGACGAGCTCAACTCCGTGATCGGTCTCGCTCGCTCTCTCGGCGCCTTTCCCGATCTCGACCGGGAGCTGCAGTCGATCCAGTCGGACTTGTTTCAGCTGGGGGCGTGGCTCGCGTCGTCCGCCGGAGGGTTCCAGACCGTCGATCCCGTGAGGGTCGAATCGCTCGAGCAGTGGATCGACTCCATGGAAGCCGACCTGGAGCCTCTGACCGCGTTCATTCTGCCCGGAGGGAGCCCGGCCGCCTCCGCTCTGCATCTCGGCCGGACGGTCTGCCGGAGAGCCGAGCGCCGCGTGATCGCGCTCAGGAAGACCGACGAGAACGATCGCCTCTCGATCCGATATCTGAACCGTCTTTCGGATGCTCTTTTCGTCGCCGCGCGATGGGCCAACCGCAAAGCCGGGCAGCCTGATGTCGTCTGGAAATCCGAGTCGAAATGAAGAAGGCGGCTCGCGGCCGCCTTCCACGGGGTTGCGCAAAACTTCTCGATCAGTCGGCGGCTTCGAGCTCCCGGATTCGATCGCGAACGATACCATTCGCGATGTCGGGGATCACTTCCCAGGCGATTTCGCGAACGGTTCGATCCGACAGAAGCTCCACGACCCGGCGGGCAATGCGGTCGACGTCCGCATCGGAGAGCGTTCCTTCACTCGGGGCAGCAGCCGGAGTTTCCTGCTCCTCCGCCATGTCCTCGGATTCATCGCCAGTGCCCGATCCCATCGGCTCCGGGGTTGCGAAGGCTGAATCGTCCGCCACCGGAGTTTCCGATTCAATCGAATCGGAAGGCCACGCCGAGCCCCCTTCCTGCTCAGCGGACGGCTCGTGAGGGATCGACTCGTCCGCGGGCGCCGGGGTGTCGAAACCGAAACCGGATGAGGGCCGCTCGGCGGGCTCCTCGACCGGAGGGGGAGAGGAGGGCCATGCGGGAACATCCTCCCGAGGTTCAGGCGCCGAAGACGTTTCCCACGGCAGCGATGTTTCGGCGGAGGGCTCGGGTTCCACCGTCGGCTCGGGCGGCTTCGGCAGGTCGTCGAACGTCATTTTCGGGATGGCCGTCGTCTCGGCCGACCACCTGGAGTCGTCCGTCTCGGGGGGAGCCGGGGCAGCCTCGTTCTGTTCGGCTGCCTTGCGGAGGTCGTCGAAGCTCATCTTGGGGAAGGCCGTCGTAGCGGCGGACCACACTTCCTCGCCGGCGGGCGGCTCGGCCTGCGCCGGCTCGGCCGAAGCTGCCTCCTCGTCGGATTCGGAGACGTCTCCGAATCCCGAGGCGGGAACGGACGGCGGTTCGAGATTGAAGGCATCGTCCGGGGGTGGGGTCTGCGGAACGTCCTGCGCGCCGAAATCGACGCCTGTCGCGTCGGAAGTTTCTGCCGAAGGCCAGGCAGTCGACGGATCCGGCTCGGGGGGGGCGCTCGGGAACGGAGGATTGGTTTCGTCGAAGGGACTGCGCGCGGAAGAGTCCGGGCTCCCGGAGGAGTCCGAGCTCGCGGAAGAGAGGCCGAAAATCTCATCCGGCGTCGGCTGGCCGGTCTCGCTGAACGGTTCTGCGGCAGAAATCTCGGGGGAGCTCGCCTGGGCGTCCTCGTCGGAAGGCGGTGCGGGCGAAAACGATTCGGTCGGCTCCCCGGCAGGAGGCGGCTCGAACGCCATCTCGCGCGAAGGGCGTCGTTCGACGGCGGTCTCGTCGAAGGGAGAGGC
>JBHEOL010000281.1:0-8744 GCA_046261635.1 Thermoanaerobaculia bacterium
GAACAGAAATGTCTGAAGGCCTGGAATGACTACTTCGGAACCTAAAGCCGGCGAACGGATCACGGCAGTACGAGTTACTGAGGATTCGCTGAGCATCGATCTGCTCGATGGACGCTCACTCACCGTGCCACTCGCCTGGTATCCCCGCTTGCTCGATGCCTCTGACGCGCAGCGGAGTGACTTCCGCGTCATCGGCGGAGGCTTCGTCATTCATTGGCCCGACGTGGATGAGCATCTCTCGTCGCAGGGACTGCTTGCGGGTGCTCCGGCACCTGGCGTGCGTCTGGCGCACGGCGCGGGCTGACTCTGAGTTCGCCCAGGCCCTACTCGCGCGCCGCCGCCCGCGCCTCCCTACTCCCGAGTGAGTTACCATCTGGCATCCGGGCTGCGGGGCTGAAGCGGCAGACCGCCAGGCGACGAACGTGACACTCCGAATTGTTCAATCAGACGTCCGGGAAGGCCTCCGCCTGCCGGGCGTTCCTGTATCAGCAGGAATGCCCCGATGACGCTGATTCAACCGTTTCTTCAGGAAGTCGCGCGGATGGTCCTTCCGAACGGGCTGACGGTTCTGGCATCCGAGCAGCCAGGCACCGGTGTGGTCGCGATCGTCTGCTGGGTCCGCGCCGGCTATTTTCACGAAGCGGATGAAGTCGCGGGGATGGCTCATCTCATCGAGCACATGTTCTTCAAGGGCTCGGAGCGGTTTCCGGGTGCGGAAGAAATCGCACGGCATGTCTCGGCTCTGGGAGGGACGACGAACGCCGCCACGATCTACGATGCGACGCACTACTATTTCGTCCTTCCTTCGGCGGGTTTCGAGCGTGGCGTCGAGATCCAGGCCGACGCGATCCTGGCGCCACGCTTCGATCCGGAGGAGCTCGCCCGCGAAGCGGAAGTCGTCATCGAGGAGTCGAACAGAAAGCTCGACAACCCGTCTGTCGTGGCGACCGAGAGGATGTACGCCACGGCCTTCCATCGGCACCGGATGCGGCGATGGCGCATCGGTTCGCACGAGGTGCTCCGCGCGATCCGGCGAGACGCGCTCGTCGAGTTCTTCGAAGGCCTTTACCGCCCGGCGAACATGATCGTGGCCGTGGCGGGTGACGTGACGCCCGAGCGCGCCTTCGAGACCGTCGCCCGCACTTTCGGATCCATTCCGGCGGGCGAGGTCGAGAAAGAGCGGGGAGGCTCGGAACCGGCCCAGCGCGAGTTCCGCTTCTCCGAGTCGCGGGGCGACATCAGGCAATCGTTCTCGGTCTTCGGCTGGCACACCCCCGGTGAGGAGAACGAAGACGAGCCTGCCCTGGAGATTCTGGCCGAGATCCTCGGAGGAGGCCGTTCGTCGCGCCTCTACCGCAACGTCGTTCGAGCGGGAGGCGCGAGCAGCGTCACGGCATCCAATTCCATCTGGGAGGACGTCGGCGTTTTCACCATTCGCAGCTCTTTCGAAGATGAGCAGATCCCGGCCGTCGAACGCGCGATCGTCCGCGAGATCGAGGCGATGAAGCGGTACGGGCCCGTCGATTACGAGCTGGCGCTCGCCCGGAACAGAATCGAGGCCGATACGATCTTCGGACTTCAGGACGCGCTCGGAAGGGCCTCGCTGCTGGCGTGGCAGGAGTCCCGAGGGGGGTATCAGCGCCTCGGCAGCCATCTCTCCGCTCTGGGCGCCGTGACTCCCGCCAAGGTCCGCGAGGTCGCGAATCGTTACCTGACGTTCGAGAACCTCACGGTTCACCGCTACCGCCCTCACGGTACTCCACCCGCGGAAGCGCCACTCGTCCTCAGTTCGCTGACCTCCGCGCTCGGCGGAGGGGGGTTCGCAGAGCCGAAGGCGATCGCCCCGCCCCCCCCGGGGCCGCGTCTCCCTGCCGCCGGCCGCGATCGTCCCATCCAACGATTCGTGCTCACGAACGGCATGACGCTGTTCGTTCAGGAGCGGCGCGGGACACCTTCGGTCGCGGTCGACGTATCGTTCGCAGGAGGCCGTCTCCGCGAATGCTCGGCAAATGCCGGAATCACCGCTCTGATGACCCGAATGATGCGGAGAGGCACATTGCGTCGGTCGGGGGAAGAGCTCGACCGGGCCATCGAGTATCTCGGGTCCGGCTTCTCGACACGTCTGAGCGACGACTATTTCGGTTTCGGGCTCGAGATTCTTCACGCTCACCTCGGGGACGGTGTGGATCTGCTCGCGGAGATGCTCCTCGAGCCGTCCTTTTCGGCCGAGGATCTTCCGCGTGAGCGCGACCTGCAGATCTCGGCGATCCGAAGGTCGTTCGACTCTGCGAGCGACCGCCCCTTCCAGCTGTTCTCGGAGGCATTCTTCGGCCCGCATCCCTACGGTTTCCCATCGAGAGGGTTCGTGTCGAGCGTGGCCGGAATCACCAGAGATGACCTCGTGGACTGGTATCGCGAGACGATCGGAGCGGACTCGGTGCTCGGGATCGTCGTCGGCGACGTTCAGGCAGAAGCGGTCCGGGAGTTGATGGAAGCGCGGTTCTCCGGTTTGCGGAAAACGCCCGCTCTGCCGCGCGCGGTTGCAACGTGGCACCCTCCGCAGGTTTCGAGGGAGCTGGTCGAGACGCGAGCCCGGCGGCAGAGTGTCGCGGTGGTCGGGTTTCCAGCCGTCCCGCCGCAGCACGACGACTGGACCGTTCTGCGACTGATCCAGGACGTGGCTTCCGGCCTTTCCGGCACGTTTTTCTCGGAGCTTCGCGGCCGCCGCTCGCTGGCCTATACGGTTTACGCCTCGGACTACTCGTCACGGCAGGCCGGGGCCTTCATCGGTTACATCGCGAGCGATGCCGCGAGGGAGAAGGAAGCGGTCGAAGGGCTCCTCGCCGAGTTCAGGAAGTTGAGCGGAGAGGGGATCTCGCGCGACGATCTCGATCGCGCCCGGGCGCACCTGGCGGGGACGACCCGGATCCGGCTGCAGACCAACAGCGCAATTGCGAGCGATCTGGCGTGGAGCTACCTGTTCGGGCTGGGACTCGATTTCCGCGAGCGATTTCTCGATCGGCTGCGCGGGATCAAGCTCGAGGATCTGAGGGGCGTTGCTAAAAAGTACTTCAACGGCGAAAATCACACTGTTGCGATTCTGCGTGGACGGGAGAAGACGGACTGAGATGGAACAGCTCCGTGTGATGGAGGGGGGGAGCATCGACTCGTGGTACGACCTCGACCAGATGCTGGCTGAGATCGCCTCGGAGTATTTTCCTGGCGTGACCCTTCCCGTGATCCGCTGGGGGCGCAAGGTCACGCGGAAGAAGAGGCGGAGCATCCGGCTCGGCTCGTATTTCCGCCCCACGGCGACGATCCGCATCCATCCGCTGCTCAATGCCCCCGAGGTTCCGCGCTACTTCGTCCAGTCGATCGTCTTTCACGAGATGCTCCACCACGTTCTGGGTGGAAGCCACAACCGGAGATTTCACCGCGCCGAGCGGAACTTCCGGTATCACGCGGGGGCTCGCGAGTGGTTGCGCGCGAATCTTCTTCTGCTGCTCGGCCTGCGGGACCGCCCTCGCCGTGTCCTCCGTCTTCCACCGCCGGTGGCCGCCGGCTCACCCGCAAGCCAGCTCTCGCTGTTCGGCTGATCCGGAAGCCCGGGATCGCCTCTACAGCGCCGTTCCGCTCATGGGAAACGTGAGCGTGTAGACGAAGCGGCCGCGCGCGATGGAGAGCACGATCGAGGAGCGATCGACCCCGCGCATGAGGATGTCGCTGAGCTCGCGCACCGAGCGGACGTCGCGGCCGTTGGCTCCGACCACCAGGTCCCCCGGACGCAGCCCCATCTGCTCCGCGCGCGATCGGCTACCGACGCCGGTGATCACGATGCTCCCGCGCTGTTCGGCGACCTCGAGCCCCGCTACTTCCTCGAGTACCTGAAGCCCGAGCGATGCCGGGGGGTCGACCGGGACGAGGCGTAGATCACTCGCTTCTCCCGAGCGATTGATTCTCAGGATGAGTGGAGATCCCGCGACCGCCGTGGCCGTGAGGGTGGTGAACGCCTCGCGCGATTCGACCGAGGCGTTGCCGACACCGGTGATCACGTCGCCGGGCCGAAGCCCCGCGATCTCGGCCGGAGAGCCGCCCGTAACCCGGGTGACGAGCGCCCCGCGGGCGACGGCCAGTCCCAGCCGCCTCGCTTCCTCAGGCGTCACGGTGGCCGTGCTGATCCCGATCCACGCGGTGTGAACCTCGCCGAACTGCCGGAGGTCTTCGACGATCTTTTTCGCCCGATCCACGGGAATCGCGAAGCCGATGTTCTGCGCCTGCGCGTAAATCGCCACGTTGATGCCGACGACTTTTCCCTCGATGTTGAGTAAGGGGCCGCCGGAGTTTCCCGGGTTGATCGAAGCGTCCGTCTGGACGAAATCGGTGAACGTCCGGTTCTGCTCCTCCGACGGGACCGAGCGGCCGATCGCGGAGATGACGCCGGTCGTGACGGTCCCGCTGAGGCCGAACGGATTGCCGACCGCGATCACGGTCTCGCCGACGAGAAGATCGGACGAGGTCCCGAGAGGGAGTGTGGGAAGAGCGCCGTCGGTGTCCACCTTGAGGACCGCCAGGTCGTTGTCCGGATCGGCGCCGATGACCCGCGCTTCCAACTGGCGACCATCGTAAAGGTTGGCCGTGATCGAAGAGGCTCCTTCGATGACGTGAGCATTGGTCACGATGGTCCCGTCGGCCGCCCAGATGAACCCGGAGCCGACCGACTGGGCCCGGTAGAGCCGGTCCCGTCCGGGGAACCCGAAAAATGGATCGAACGAGCGGTGGCGGATCACCGACTCGATCTGAATGTTCACGACCGCCGGCAGGGCCGCGTGTGCCGCGAGGACGATCGGGGTCCTTCGCGCCGAGCCGACGGTCGGCGGAATCGTGGGGGAGGACGTCTGCGCTTCGGCCGGCGGAATGATGCGGCGCTCGCCATCTCCGCGGCAGCCGGCGAGAAGCGTCGCGAGAGCGAAAAGGAGGAGGACAGCTCGTTGGCAACGTGACTTCATGCGACACCTGTTCGACTTGCATTCCCCGGGCCGGGCTATGGCTTGGACGGGGAGAGAGCACCCCAGGTTGCACCAGCTCGGCGATTCCGTGAGAACATTCCCTGGTGCGGCTGCTCCTTCTCTACAACCCCAAGGCAGGAAAGGGAAGAGCTCACCGTCACATCGCCGAGGCCGTGGCGAGGCTCCAGGCGCGCGGAGCGGAGGTGGAGCTCCAGCCGAGCCGGAGCCCGGAGCACCTGATCGAGCTCGGCGCCCGCGCCGCCTCCTCGGGAGCGGACCGGATCGTGGCCTGCGGAGGTGACGGGACCGTCAACCTGATTCTCCGCAGGCTCGACCTCGATTGGGCCACGTTCGGAATCCTCCCTCTCGGATCGGGCGACGATTTCGCCAGGACCGTCGGGATTCCCGAGGACCTCGGGGGAGCGTGCGAGGTTCTGTTGGATGGCCGAGTGAGGCCGATCGATGTCGCGATGGCCAACGAGGTTCGGTACGTCTGCGTCGCGGGATTCGGTTTCGACGCGCAGGTCAATCGGGTCGCCAACGAAAGCACCTCGAGGCTTCGAGGCACCCCCCTCTACCTCAGCTCGATCCTCAAGGTTCTGCGCAAGTTCGAGCCGCACCCCGTCTCGATCCGGAACGGAGCATCGAGGTGGGATCAGGAGATGATGTTTCTCGTCGTGGCGAACTCTCCGCGCTACGGGGCTGGAATCCATATCGCTCCGCACGCCGTCCCCGACGACGGGCTGCTGGATCTCTGCGTGGTCGGCAAGTGCGGGAAGATGGATCTCGTCCGGACTCTGCCACTCGCTTACAGTGACGGCCATTTGAAGCGTCCATTCGTCCACTATCAGACCGGAACCGAATTCAGTTTCGAGACCGCTGATCCGATGGAGGTGTACGCCGACGGCGAACCGGTCACGAGCACGCCGGTTCATTTTTCGATCAGCCCGCAGAAGCTGCGACTGCTCGTCCCGCCTGGCAGATCGGAGTGAGGCTCACGCGCCTCGCCGGTCGGAGCTTTCCGCTCGGCGGCGCGGCCTGTCGGTCTTTCCCCGCAACTGACCGCAGGCGGCGGCGATCTCGTCACCCTTCGAGCGGCGGACAGTGACGGCAACGCCACGGCGGACCAGTTCGGCCGAGAAGCGGTCGATCGCTCCGTCACCTGGACGGCGCATCCATTCCGGCAGGTTCGGATCGGGATTGAAGGGGATCGCATTCACCTTCACCCGCAGACCGGTGAGCAGCCGCGCGAGCGCCGCGGCGTCGTCCGGCGAGTCGTTCCAACCGGCCAGCAGGACGTATTCGGCGGTGATCTCACGTCCCTTCTCGAGAGGGAAGGCGCGGAGCGTGGCCACCAGCTCGCGAAGGGGATGCTTCCTGGTGATCGGCATGATCTGCTCCCGGCGCGCCTGGTCGGGAGCGTTGATCGACACGGCGAGATTCGGCCGGCGCTCGAGGCGCGCCAGCTCGGCGATCGCGGGCGTGATCCCGGAGGTCGAGATCGTGATGCGCCGGGGCGAGATGTTGCGATACAGGATCTCGAGGGCCGGGAGGACGCCTTCGAGGTTCAGGAGAGGCTCGCCCATTCCCATGAAGACGACGTTCATCTGCGTCCAGGGGATCTCGCGCTGCTCCCGGATGCGGTGGACCTGTCCGGTCATCTCGCCCGCGGTGAGGTCCCGTCCTGCGCCGAAGAAGCCGGTGACGCAGAATGTGCAGCCGACCGCGCAGCCAGCCTGCGAGGAGAGGCAGAGCGTGGTGCGATCTTTCATCGGCATGAGGACCGATTCGATCAGCGCTCCGTCGCTCAGCCGGAAAAGGAACTTCTCGCTGCCGTCGGGGCCCGGGGGCGTCGTGCTCTCGATCTGAGGCAGGGCGACGGTGTGCCGGGCGGCGAGCGCGTCGCGCAGGGACGCCGGGAGATTCGTCATCGCCTCGAAGCTGGAGACCCCCCGGTCGTGAACCCAGCTGGCGATCTGACCGGCGCGAAAGGGAGGGGAAGCCAGCTCGCCGAGCGCCTGTGGCAGCCCGGCGGGCGTGACGTCATGAAGATTTGTCGGAGCCTGGAGTTTTTCCTTCAATGCGACGGGCACTTCTGACCTTGCGGGTCGGGTCGATTCCAATGGAGCGGAGAAATCCGAGATCGCTGATGTCGATGCGGAACCGCACGTCTTCGGTTTTCGGCGCGGCGATGAATTGCTGTCCCGAGGAAGTCTCGTCGTCAGCGGGCTCATCCTCTCGGTTCAACCCGATCGTGGCATCCAGCACGACGTAAAGGTTGTATCCCTCGTCGCGGATCTGCTGGATCCGGTCGTTCACCTCGGGGGAGGCGGAAATCGACTCGTTGATCGCGTCGCCGAGCTCTTTGAGGATCTGTTTGATTTTGTCGTCCAAGTTTCGCCTTTGCATTTGCTGGCTCGCGCACCCGCGGTTCCCTGAGCTCCATCCCTGGTGCGGATGAAGCGGCGGTCGGTAAGACGCAAAACGCACTCAAAGCGTAATCTATTCAGGGGACGATTCGTACTTGACAAGCGATTCCGCGGCGCTCTCCCACAGCTCGGCCCAATAGGCGAGGTATTTCCAGCGGCCCCATCGGGAATAACGCCGCAGCAGCGTCGCGTCGGCGACCGCCCGTCCGCGGTGATAACGCTCTCGGACGAATCTGCGGAACTCGGTGTCCACGGCGATGAAATCGTGACGTCCATCGAGGGCCATCATGTGGGCAGCGCCATAGGGGCCGATCCCGGGGAGGGTTCTCCATGCGAGCAGCTGGCCGGGCGCGTCGAGGGTCGGATCGCTGATCGCGTCGAGGTCGACCGCCCCCTCGGCGACGCTCCGCGCGAGGGAGTGAATCGTCGTCGCGCGATAACCGAGGCGGCAGCGCTCGCGCAGCTGGTCGACGGTTGCGGAGGCGATGCGGGAGGGTGAAGGGAAGGCGGGGGAGCCCCCCCTGGAACGGGCACCGAGCTCGGTCACGAGGAGCTCCACCATCCGCATCGTCTGCTTCCATGTGGTGTTCGTGGTCGCGATGATCTTCACCGCGTCCTCGAAACGCGTCGCTCCACAGAGCATGCGGCCGAAGCCGGTGCGAGCCACCCAGCGATGGGTCTCGGAGTCGCTGCTCAGGCGGGCAAACTCTTCGATGTCGAGGTCGAGCTGGAGCATCCGTCCGAGCTTGACGCGCAGCTCGCGCTGGTGGGCGGCGCCGAGCTCGCGGTCGGCCGCGATCTCGAGCGAGCCCGCACGGACTCGGATCTCGAGCTCGAAGACCGAGCGCCCGAGCGATTCAACCCGATGGAGCGTGCTGCTCGCCCGCTCCCACCGGAAGGGCTCGAGCAGGTACCACCCGTGCGAGCGCACGGTCGGCTCGAAAGCGAAATCGCCGGGCACGTCGAAGCGAAGGAGCGATGCGGCCATGTGCGAGGATTGAACCACAAGCGGCGGCCCCCGCTGTCATCCTGAGAGGCTGTGAAAGAAACCAGAGGGGCCGCGCTGGTGGAGCTTGCGAGGCGAGATCAAGGAGCGAGGAGGAGGCGATGCGGTGGCATCGTGGACGACGAGCGACGCGGAGATCGCCCGCAACCTCCACCAGCCCTTCGGGTTGCGGGCGGGATAACGCCATCTCGACGCCGCCACCTCCTCAACGATGAACCACATCGCCTCGTCGGCGGCGGCGCCGATCTGACGTCGTCCCGCCCGCAACGCGGCCCCTCTGGTTTCTTTCACAGCCTCTGAGGG
>JBHEOL010000316.1:0-8896 GCA_046261635.1 Thermoanaerobaculia bacterium
CGATCAGCACACGTGCCACGCGCTCGGTCTCGAGCACGGCCGGCCGCGGCGGATTCCGGTCCGCCTCCGATGCGATCTGGTTCATGGGCTCAGAACAAAGTCGCCGGGAGAGACGGAAAGATACAGAAAAGGCAGGGGCTAGGGGCTAGGGAAAAGCCAGAAGCCGGAAGAAAGGCAAACACAAGAGCAGAACCGGACGCAGCAGCAGTGCCCGAATCGCTCACCTGCCTTTGACTTTTCTCCTGGCTTCTGGCCTCTGACTTTGCTTTTCCCTAGCCCCTAGTCCCTAGCCCCTAGCCCCTCGAACTTCGCGGTGAAGTGCCGGAGCACGCTCGGGGCTTTCGAGATGCGGTAGCCGCGAAGCGACTCCTTCATGCCGGCGACGGCGATGGCGGCTTCCGCCACGTAATCGATGTGAGATTGCGTGTAGAGGCGCCGCGGAATCGCCAGCCGGACCAGTTCCATCGCGGCCGGCTTCTCGGTTCCATCCGGCTGCATTCCGAACATGACGCTTCCGATCTCCACGCCCCGGATTCCCCCTTCGACATAGAGCGCGTTCACCAGTGCGATCCCGGGAAACTCGAGCGCCGGAATGTGGGGAAGCATCGCCGCCGCATCGATGTAGACGGCGTGTCCGCCTGCGGGCTGAACGATCGGAATGCCGGCCGAGGTGAGCTTATCGGCCAGATACTCGATCGAGCGGATGCGGTAGCGGAGATAAGGCTCCTCGACGACCTCCTCGAGGCCGCGCGCGATCGCTTCGAGATCGTATCCCGCCAGGCCGCCGTAGGTCGGGAATCCCTCGGTCAGGATCAGGAGGTTGCGGCATCTCTCGGCCCACTCATCATCGTTGAGGGCCAGGAATCCGCCGATATTCGCCAGACCATCCTTCTTCGCCGACATCGTGCAACCGTCCGCGAGCGAGAACATCTCCTGGGCGATCTCCTTCGGCGTGCGATTCTGCTGGCCCTCTTCGCGCAGCTTGATGAACCACGCGTTCTCCGCGAAGCGGCAGGCGTCGAGGAAGAACGGTTTGCCGTGTCGGCGGCAGATCTCCCGGATGCCGCGCAGATTCTCGAGCGAGACGGGCTGCCCTCCGCCCGAATTGTTCGTCACTGTCGCCATCACGAGCGGAATCCGCTCGCCATCTTCCTTCAGCGCGTTCTCGAGCTTCTGGAGATCGACGTTCCCCTTGAAGGGATGGATCGTCGCCGGCTGGCGACCCTCGGCGATGACGATGTCCCGCGCCTCGGCACCCTCGTACTCGATGTTCGCGCGCGTGGTGTCGAAATGCGTGTTGTTGAGCACGACATGGCCGGCCTCCAGGATCGTGTGAAACAGGATCCTCTCGGCCGCGCGACCCTGATGCGTCGGGATGATGTGCCGGTAACCCGTAAGGTCGGCCACCGCGTCCCGGAACCGGTAGAACGAGCGGCTTCCCGCGTACGATTCGTCTCCCTGCATGACCGCGCTCCACTGGGCCGCGGACATCGCCCCGGTGCCGGAGTCGGTCAGAAGATCGATCAAGACGTCCTCGGCGTGGAGCAAAAAGACGTTGTTGCCGGCCTCGCGCAGGGCGGCGACCCGCTCCTCGCGCGTCGTGAATTTGATCGACTCGATCGACTTGATGCGGAAGGGCTCGATGATGGTTCTGAAGTCCATGGCGGCGTATTGTACGGGAGCCCGCCAGCCCCGCCCGTGACGAATCGCAGCGGACCCACAGGCGGGGGTCAGGGGCGATTCCGCCGGGCCCGCCACCCCGCCGAGTGATCTACATCACAGGTCGATGTGCGAGGGCTAGCTGTTGGGAAGTCCGCGGACTTCTATAACCGTTGAGGAACACGAACACCCCCGCACCAGGGAACCCGACACCGATGAAAAGCACCTTACTGATCCTCTCAGCCCTCGCGCTTGCGGCGGGCTGCTCCGGCGAAAAAACCGTCCCTCCCTCTCCCGTGGCGGCCGCGGTCACCTCGCAGGCTGCCCCGGAGGCCGCACCACCACCCCGACCCGCCGCCCCCGCGGCGGAGATTCCCGAGGTCCGCCCCGTGCCGGCCGAGGGGACATCGGCCCGAATCGCGGTACCCTCCACGGTACCGGATGTTCCGGCTGCGAAGCCGGAACCCGAACCCGGCCGGATCGGGGCTGCCGAGCTCGCCCCGCTCGTCGCATCGGGAGAGGCGATTCTCGTCGACGTCCGCAGCGAGGCAGAGTGGCGGTCGGGGCATGCGCAGGGAGCGATGCATATCCCGTATCGCGAGCTGTTCGAGCGTTCGGTCGAGCTCCCTCACGAGGCGCTGATCGCGCTCTACTGCACGTGACCGAACGAAGAGACGAGCGCCCGGGCGGCGCTCGACCTGAAGATGATGGGATTCGAAAGGACGGTGGCGCTCGTCGGCGGACTCGAGGGATGGGTCGCCGCAGGACAGCCGGTCGTCATCGAGTGAGAGCAGGAGTGAGACGTTGAGCGGATCGAACGACAGCAGCCCGGCCATCGAGGCCTTCGAGCTATCGCGGCGCTACGGACGGCGCTGGGCGCTGGCGAACGTCTCGTTTCAGGTCGCACGGGGCACTTCCGTGCTGCTCGCCGGGCGCAACGGGTCGGGCAAGTCGACGCTCCTCCGCGTGCTCTCGACGGCGATCCGCGCGGATCGGGGAACGGCCCGCATCGAGGGTCTCGACCTTCGAGCCGATAGATACGAGGTTCGAAAGCGGATCGCTCTACTCGGCCATCACACCAATACCTACGATGCCCTGTCGGCGTGGCAGAACCTCGCGATCAGCGCATCGCTGCTTGGAATGCCCGCGACGAAGAGCGCGATGATGCCTCTGCTGGAGGAAGTCGGGCTGGCCGAGCGGGCCGAAGATGCGATCGTGGGATTCTCCGCCGGAATGAGAAAGCGGATCTCGCTCGCGCGCGCGCTGCTGCAGATCGAGGGCGATCCCGCCGACGGCGGCGCCTCGGTGATCTTCCTCGACGAGCCTTACAACCAGCTCGACCCGCCGGGGTTCCGCTTCGTCGACCAGATGTTCAAGCGCCTGAAGGACAAGGGCGCGACGGTCGTCATGGCGACCCATCTCATCGACCGGGGAGCGAAGCTCTGCGATGTCGGGATGGTCCTCGAGGGGGGACGGCTGGTCTGGAGCGGCCCGGCGGCCGACCTCCCGATGCGCGGCGGCCTCGAGCCGGCGATTCTCACCGAGGGGGTGGCTTGATGCAGCTCGCGGCGACTCTCCGGAAGGAAATCCTCCTGCAATGGCGGACGCGCAGCCAGATCGCGGCGATCTTCATCTTCGGCGCCACCTCGCTGCTCCTGTTCAGTTTCTCCATCGGGCCGAACTCCGAGGCGCTGCGGCTCTACGCGCCCGGGTTTCTCTGGCTCGGCCTTCTTCTTTCGTCCACGCTGACCCTCTCGGAGAGCTTTCATCTCGAAATGGAGGAGCGTGCGCTCGAAGGGCTGCTCCTGCTTCCCGCCAGCGAGCGCTCCCTCTACTATGGTAAGGCGATCGCGAATGCCTTCCAATTGACCCTGCTCGGAATCGCGCTGATCCCGGTCATGGTCGTGCTGTACGACGCGGGGACGACCCGGATCCCCGCGATGATCGGCGTGATCGTCCTCGGAGCGGCGGGGCTTTCCGCTCCGGGCACCCTCTACACCGCGATGACGAGCCAGCTGCGCGCGCAGCAGACTCTGCTCCCTCTCCTTCTTTTCCCTCTGGTCGTCCCGGTGCTGCTGGCCGCGGTGAAGGCGACCTCGCTGATCATTCTCGGCGACCCGATGGGCCAGATGAAGTCCTGGATCATCCTGCTCGCCGCATTCGATGCGATTTACTGGTCTCTTTGCGGTCTTCTGTTCGGCCGCGTGGTGGAGGATTGATGTCGGGAATCTCGGAAGTCTCGTTCACTTCGGTGCCGGAGGCTGAAGACCAGCCCCGCATCCGCCGCGGCCCTCTCCCTTACATTCTCCTCTCGATCGGAGCCGTGGTGATCCTGATCGGGCTCTGGATCGGGCTGTTCGTCGCACCCGCGGAAACGTTCCAGGGCAACACGCAGCGGATCATGTACATCCACGTGCCGACCGCGTGGGCGGCAATGCTGGCACTGCTGTTCGCGTTCGTCTCGTCGTTCGCCTACCTGTTCAACGGCAAGTGGGCGTGGGATGCGCGGCTCGAAGCGTCCGTGGAGATCGGCACCCTGCTCGGCCTGCTGCTGTGCATCCAGGGGTCCGTGTGGGCCAAGCCGACCTGGGGGGTCTGGTGGGACTGGGATCCGAGGCTGACGACGAGCGCCGTGATGGTGTTCGCGTTCGCCGGCATTCTGGCTCTCCGGAAGTTCGTCGAGGAGCCAGGCCGCCGGGCGACCTGGTCGGCAGTCGCAACGATCATCGCCTTCATCGACGTTCCGGTCGTCTACTTCTCGGTCAACTGGTGGAACTCGCTCCACCAGACGCAGTCGACGGCGGGAAACATCGCTCCGGCGTTCCGGACCCCGCTCTACACGAGCGCGATCGGGTTCGTGATCCTGCTCGCCGGCCTGATCATGCTGCGCGCCCGCACCGCGGAGATCGCGCTTTCGGAAGAGATCGCACCGCCGCTCGAGCCCCTGGCGGCGGCCGGAGGAGAAAGATCATGACCGGCACAGTCACGGGCGGCTGGGAGTTCGTCGCCGCTGCCTACGGAATCACCATCTTCGTCGTTGGTTTCTATACAGTCAGAGCGATCGTCGGCTACAGAGCCGCCCTGCGCAAGGTCCGCACCCCCACTTCAGGAGAGATGTCGTGAATAAATCAAACAATGCCCGCACCCGCCGCTGGTACGCAGTCGGCGCCCTCGCCATCGCTTTCGCCGCGCTCTTCGTGATCGCCGCGGGCGGTATCGGCGAAAATCTCGTTTACTACTGGGGTCCGACCGACCTGATCGAAGCCGGCGACAAGGCCGTCGGCGCCACGATCCGACTCGGAGGCCACGTCGCCGCCGGCTCGATCGTCACCGGCGGAGGCGTCTCCTCGCTCGAGTTCGACGTCAGCGACGGCACTAACACGGTTCACGTCCGCGCGAAAGGCGTCCCGCCCCAGATGTTCCGTGAGGACATCGGCGTGGTCGTCGAAGGCACCATGACCCCCGAGGGGTATTTCGCGGGCAACCGCCTCATGGTCTCGCACGACAACGAGTACCAGGCTCCGGAAGAGCACGACTACCACGCTCCCGAAAAGGGTTCGAAGGCGAGCGAAGCGATCAGCGAAGGCAACCTCCAGCCCCGGTCGGCGGTGATCCAGTGATTCCCGTCCTCGGCCGCACGCTGATTCTCCTCTCCCTGCTGGTCGCGACCAGCGGGATGATCGTCGCCTTCGCGGGGGCGAATCGCCCCGGGGGGTACAAGTGGGCGCGCCGGTTCGCCTACACGTTTTCCGCACTCATCATCGCGGCGAACCTGCTGATGGTTTACGCCCTTCTGGTCCACGACTTCTCGGTCGGCTACGTCGCGCAGGTCGGCTCACTCGCGACACCGACGTGGGTCACGATCGTCAGCCTCTGGTCCTCGCTCGAAGGTTCGATCCTCTTCTGGGGATTGGTCCTCGGGCTCTACATCGGCATCGCGACCTGGACGACCCGGAAGCGCTATTCGGAGTACATGCCTTACGCGATCGGCACGTGGCTCGCCTGTGCGGTTTTCTTCAGCTTCCTGATCGCCGGCCCCGCGCAGCCTTTCAATACCGTCATGCCCGCCCCCACCGACGGACCCGGCCCGAATCCGCTTCTTCAGAATCACATCCTGATGGCGGTCCATCCACCGTTTCTCTACCTCGGCTACGTCGGCATGACCATCCCATTCGGCCTTGCCGCCGCCGCTCTGATGCGACGCCGTTTCGGACACGATTTCCTCCGCCCGATGCGGACCTGGCTGCTCGTTCCCTGGGCCTTCCTCTCGGTCGCGATCGTTCTCGGAGGATGGTGGGCTTACGAGGTTCTCGGATGGGGCGGCTACTGGGCGTGGGACCCGGTAGAGAACGCCTCGTTCCTCCCATGGCTGACCGCCACGGCGGCGCTTCACTCGCTCCTCGTCATGGAGAGGAAGGGCTTCCTCAAGGGGTGGACGCTCACCCTCATTCTCTCGAGCTTTCTCCTGGTCATTCTCGGGACGTTCATGACGCGCTCGGGCGTGTTCAACTCCGTCCATTCGTTCACGCAGAGCGCGATCGGCCCGACGATTCTTGGTTTCTTCGCCGCGGCACTCATCTGGAGCATCGGACTGCTGGCGCTGAACATCGACAAGATCGAGAACGAGCCGTCGAACCTGTCCGGCACGAGCCGCGAGGCGATGTTCCTGGTCAACAACCTGCTTTTCGTGCTCTTCACCCTGACTGTCCTGATTGGAACGGTCTTCCCCCTTCTCGTCGAGGCGATTCAGAACAAGCAGATCAGCGTCGGGAGCCCCTACTTCGACCGGATGGCGGTGCCGATTGGAACCGCACTCCTGTTCCTGATGGGCGTCGGCCCTGCCCTCCCGTGGGGCCGCGCGACGAAGGAGCAACTGAAGCGGAGCCTCCTCCCGCCGCTCGCCAGCGGCCTGGTCGTTCTCGTGCTCGGAGTTCTGTTCGGTTCCCGCAACGGCTGGACGCTGGTCACGCTCTTCCTCGGCGGCTATGCGATGCACGTGACGCTCAAGGAGATGTGGCTCCCGGCCTGGAAGCGGATGCGCAGCGGAGGCGGCGTCGCGAAAGCGCTCGTCGACACCCAGCTCAAGCGCGGCAGTCGCCGGTTCGGCGCATACATCGTTCACGCGTCGGTCATCATCATGATGGTCGCGATCGCCGTGAGCAGCACGATGAAGGAATCGGTCGAGCAGCAGCTTCGCGTCGGCGAGTCGATGACGGTCGGCGCCTACACGCTCACTTTCTTCGGCGTCGAAGTGCGCAACGAGCCGCACCGCCAGGCGACGATCGCCCACATCGCGGCTTATCGCGACGGCAAGCTCGTCACCAACATGGAGCCGCGCATGAATCAGTACCTGACTCAGCGCGAACCGATCGGCACCCCGGACGTTCACACGACGTTCAGCGGTGACCTCTACCTCTCGATTCTCAACATCGATCCGAGGACCGAGTCGGTCGGCATCCATGCACTCATCAACCCGATGGTCGGCTGGATCTGGATCGCCACGGGCATCCTCGCCCTCGGGTCGGTCGTCCTTCTCATTCCTTCGCGCAGACGCGCGTCGGAGCAGATCGCGGACATCGCGCAATCGGCCCCGATCACGCTCGGCCCCGCCGCCGGCGCCACCACTGGAGAATCGCAGTGAATCGCAAAGTCCTCCTGATCGGCCTCGCGATCGTCGTGCCGATCATCCTCGTTCTCTTCATGAACCTCGGGCGCGATCCCCGAAAGGTCGAGTCTCCTCTCGTCGGACGGCAGGTGATCGACTTCAGCCTCAAGGAAGTCGGCAGCCAGGCGCCGATGGACATCGCGTCGCTTCGCGGCAAGCCGATCATCATCAACTTCTGGGCGACCTGGTGCGTCCCCTGTTACGCCGAACACAAGGTCCTCACCAGGATCGCGCGAATGACGGGATCTCAGGTTCAGTTCATCGGTGTCGTGTTCGATGACGAGCCTGCGAAGATCCTCCGCTTCCTCGCCGAGAACGGGAGCGCCTATCCCACGCTCGTCGACGAGGGCGGCAAGGTCGCCATCGCCTACGGCGTCTACGGCGTGCCCGAGACGTTCTTCGTCGATGCCGGCGGCACGATCGTCGCCAAGCACGAAGGACCGCTCACCGACAGCTCACTGACCAACTACATCGCCATGGTCACCGGAGGGGCGCGATGAGATCCTTCCTTTCCCTCATTCTGCTGGCGATCCTCGCCGCCCTCCCGATGGCTGCGCAGGAAGTCTCGCTCCCCGCCCCTGATCAGATCGTCGGCGCGCCCGCCGGCCAGCCTCTGACCGGGGCAGCGCTCGAGCAGCAGACCGAGCACGTCGCCGGCCTGCTCCGCTGTCCCGTCTGCCAGGGGCTGTCGGTCTACGACTCGCCGGCTCCGATGGCCATCAACATGAAGCATCAGGTCCGGGACCTGCTCGCCGCAGGGTACACCGGAGAGCAGATCACGAGTTACTTCGAGGCCTCCTACGGAGAGTTCGTCCGCCTCCAGCCGACGATGTCGGGGATGAACTGGATCGTATGGCTCGCCCCGATCGCGATGCTCGGCATCGGAATCTGGGCGGTGATGAGCTTCCTGCGGCGCTCGAACAAGGCGCAGCGCGCCTCGGAAGCGGCGCCGGATGCAGGACCGGAGATCGCGGCCGAACCGGATGACCCGGAGCTACTCCCTTACCTTCTGAAGGTTCGCGAGCTCGCATACGGGTGGCCGGGCGGAAATCCGCCGGCCGAAGGAGACCGCTCATGAATGCCGAGCCGGTTTCCTGGACCCCCGCTCTGATCGCTCTGGCGATCGGGGCCGTCATCGGGATCATCGCCCTCTGGAGATCGCGAACCGCTCGAGGCGGTGTGACGGTCGCGCCGGATTCCACCCTCGTTCTTCACGATCTCGAAGGGGAGCGCGACTCGCTGGTGGCCCAGCTCCGCGAGTTGCAGGACCTCGCATCGACCCGCTCCGCGGAGCAGCTTCGGCAAGAAAGAAGAACCCTCGAGCTGCGCGCCGCGGAAGTCCTGCGCGAGATCGATCATCAGGTCCCCGCGATTCGTGCGGCTGCGCCAGAGTCGGATCATGAAACTCCCGCACCGCGCCCCGCCTGGTCCGGTTTCGCTCTCGGCGCGGGCGTGGTCGTGGCTCTCGTGGCGATCTTCGTCTGGGTCGATCGCGCGGCCGAACCGAAACCGGGAACCGGGATGCAGCCGCAACAGCAGGCGGCGATGACCCCGCCCGAGCTTTCCGCCCTC
>JBHEOL010000324.1:0-6622 GCA_046261635.1 Thermoanaerobaculia bacterium
CCCATGCATCACGCGAGAGGCTCCCGGCTGCGGCTCGCCCGGCGGCCCCCCCTCGGGAGGCGTGACCGTCGCCGTGGCCCTCTCGAACGCGCGGCCGATCGGGCCCCCGCGGTACCGGACTCCCGTGTACACCGCCAGAGCCGCGATCACGACCAGTACGGCGCCGATGAGCAGCGGAACCCACCGGGGCATGGGCCTCGGAACTTCCGGGCCTCCGGGATCATCAATCTGCGTCATGGCTCTTCGGTCTTCGTCTCGATCGTTTCGTCGTACTCCGCCGGTCCCTCGTCCGTCATCAGGTTCTCGTCGTTCGGAAGGGTTGCGAAGGTGCTCGCGCGGCTGTCGAGCAACTCCATTGCGCGGTGCTCGTCCTCAGCGCCGACATAGACGCGAATCTCGCTCATCGAACCGAGGTTCACCGGCTCCATGCTGAATCGGAGGGACTCGACCTGCGCGGTGATGCCCTCGGCCTCGAGAAACCCGGCGAGAAGGCGCGCCTCGTCGTCACTCCCGACGCTCGCGATCTCCACCCAGGTCGTGCCGGGGCTGTCGATCGTCTGAAAGGGGAGCTCGTCGACCAGCGGCGTCTTGTCGTTCGGGCATTCCGTAGCCGGAGCATCGAACTGGTGTTTGCAGACGGGACAGTACGGCATACGGGGATCTCCTCTTGCGACGGATCGCACCCTATCCTATCCAATTTCCGGTCCAGCGGGCGCGAGGAGTGCCGGCCCGACTCCTCGCCGGGAGGTCACGGGACGATCTCGATCGTCTCCCGTTCGGTGGTGAGCTCACCGATCTTCCAGGCCCGCACGGCGTGCTTCCGGAGGCTGGCCACGAGCGCGGCTTCCTTCTCCGGCGGGATCGCGATCAGGAGTCCGCCGCTCGTCTGTGCATCGCTGAGGAGCAGGAGATCGTGTTCCGGAACCGCCGGGCGCAGATTCCCGCCGTATGCCGCCAGGTTTCGCCTGGTCCCGCCGGAGACGAACCCGCGCGAAAGCCACTCGCGCGCCCCCTCCATGAGCGGAACGGAACCGGCCGATATCCTGGCGCCCGTACCGCTGCCGCGACAGATCTCGAGCAGGTGACCGAGGAGGCCGTAGCCGGTGACGTCGGTCGCCGCCCTCGCGCCAGCCTCGATCATCGCCCGGGCGCCGTCGCGATTGAGGAGCGTCATCCAGCCGATCGCCTCGTCGAGCGACGGAGCGTCGACCGCGCCTTCCTTGTTCGCGGTCCCCCGGTAGGCTGCCACGAGGATGCCGGTGCCGATCGGCTTCGTCAGATAGAGGAGATCGCCCGCACGGCCCGTGGAGTTTCTGACGATGCGGTCGAGCGCGACGATCCCCGTCACGGCAAGGCCGTACTTCGGCACGTCGTCGATGATCGTGTGCCCGCCGGCGACGGGAAACCCGGCTTCGGCAGCCTTCTCGGCGCCTCCCCGGAGAATCTCGGCGAGAACCGATAGCGGGAGCTCTTTCGTGGGGAACCCGGCGATGGCGAGACCTAAGATGGGCTCGGCGCCCATCGCGTAGATGTCGGAGACCGAGTTTGCCGCCGCGATCGCCCCGAAGACGTACGGATCGTCGACGATCGGCGTGAAGAAATCGACCGTCTGCACGAGCGCACGTTCCCCGTCGATGCGCAGAACCGCGGCATCGTCGCCCGTCGTCTCGTCGACGAGGAGCGCTGCTCCGACATGCGGAGGTAGGCTCGCCAGCACCTGGCGCAGGTCATCCTGACCGAGCTTGCACGCTCAGCCGCCCGTCGTGGCGAACGAGGAGAGCGGCGGATGCCTTCGAATCGCCTCTTTCATCGGATCTCCGGCGATGCCGCGCCGCGCGAGAGCGCGCTGCGGCATCGCAGACGATAAGATATCGGAAGTGGACGTCGATTACCGAACGATCAACGAAGATCTCGAGACGGGCGAGTTCCGGCGCCGTCTCCGCGAAGAGCTCGCCGCCGGGTTTCGTGAGATGTCCGACGCGGGCGAGCGCCTTCCCCCTCCGTCGTATTACGCGACGAAGATCGTCGAGGTGATCCACGCGGGAGCGCCGGTCCCCTTCACGAAGGAAGCCGCGTACGACCTGTATCAGGAAGCGCTTCTCGCCTGCGAAGAGGCGCGGGACGAAGTCCTCGGCGCGTAGGAACGGCCTGAGGCGCCCGCATGGACAAAGGACCGGCGCAACCCTACGGCGCGACGGAGACCCACCGGAATGAGACGTCTATCCCCTTCCGGTCGACCTTCGGCTTCTTGACGTTCCTGCCGGCGAGAAACCGGCGCAGCTCCTCTGCGAACTGCACCGCGTCCGCTTCGGAGTCCCATCCGCTCGTCCCCTCGATCTGAAAGGTCGAGCCTCGCCGCGTCACGCGGACGCAATCGGACGCCCAGCCGCTCCCCGCCTCCTCGCCGAGCAGGAAGGTCCAATGAAAGGCGCCGAGGGTGGTCGCGAGCGTGGCCTTCCGCGCCGCGCACGCCGCCGGTGCCGCTCCGGTCCGCGCGAGGTAGAGCTCCGGGTTCATGACTTCCTCGCTCGAGCGCGGCGGATTCGCATGAAGCCGGTCCACGCCCGCCCACCCATCCTGGCGGTACATCGCGACGACGAGCTCGAGGCCGCGCAGGTAGGGGAACTTGAGGCTCTCCACGAAGTAGGGGGGGGCGTCGGCCGGGAAGCCCGGGTTGAGCGCGCCCATCGCGGCAATCCCCGCGACGATGTCGTCGGTCGCGGTGATCTGTTCGAGCGTCACCCCCATCCGTCCGAGAAGTGCCGCGAGCATGACGAAGGTGGCCTCTCCCTCCAGAACGGAGTGATAGGCGAGCTGCGCGTCCCACTCCGGTTCGAGAGCTCTGAGGCGGGCGCCCGCGTTGAACTTCTGATCCTGCAGCGCGTGAGTGAGCTCGTGGACGGCGACCGCCTCGACCATCGTCTCGTCCATCGCCGCTTCGCCAGGAGCCTGGTCGAAGGTGTAGTACTTGTGCGTGTCGGGATCGTAAAAGGCGAGAACCTGGGCCTCGTAAAGCTCCATGAGCCGTTCGAGGTCCGCCTCCTCCCGGCGGATCAACCCGAGCGCGTTGAGAATCGAGAGGTACTCGCCGACGGGCAGCGTCGAGCTCTTGGCGATCTGGGCCTCGAGGGTCTTCCGAAGATCGGCGCGGGGAACGGTGACCACCTCGACCGGAGCCTCGAAGGCGAGGCCACGGACCCGTTCGACGTCGCGCATGGGCCCCTCCAGCGGCTCGGAGGCGGCCGCGGCGATCGGGAAAAGGAGGGCGAGGACGAGCAGTCTCTCGAGCATGCCGGGGCCAACAGGAGGCTCGCGGGCCGGATTCCGGCGAAAAAAGGCGAGTTCGAGCGCTCTCGCGCGGGATCCATGGTTGTCACGGTTTGTTGTAGTACGTAGAATCGCGCTCTAATCGCCCGATGGAACGCCGCTCCGAACGGATCGAGATCACGATCAGCAGCCGGTTCGAGAACATCGAGCTCGTTCAGGTGATCGCGGAGCATCTGTGCGAGCACGCGGGCCTGGACGACGATTCGTCGCACTGGGTCGGCATGGCTGTCCGGGAAGGGGTTGCGAACGCCATTAAGCACGGGAACCGGCTCGACATCAGAAAGAAGGTCAATGCGACGTTCGACCTCCAGGGAAACCGCCTCGAGGTGGAGATCGCCGACGAGGGGACGGGGTTCGACCCGCGCGGGGTGGGCGATCCGCTCAACCCGACGAATCTGATGAAGACGAGCGGCCGCGGCATCTTCTACATGCGCACGTTCATGGACTCGGTCGATTTTGTCTTCTCCCCCGACGGAGGGACCCGGCTGATCATGAAGAAGAACCTGAACGGAACGTCGAAAGAATCGTAAGATCTCGGGTAGATCTGAAGGAGAACGTCAATGAAGACCAGCTCTCGAAACGTCAACGGTGTTGAGATCATCAAGCTCGAAGGAAAGATCACGATTGGAGCGGGCGATTCGCAGCTTCGGGATGCGATCTCGAACGCGGTGAAGGACGGGAAGAACTCGATCCTTCTGGACATGCGCGAAGTCTCGACGATCGACTCGTCGGGAATCGGCGAACTGGTCGGCGCCTACACCACCGTGACGAACCGGGGCGGAAAGCTCAAGCTGCTCCGCCTCCCGCCCAAGGTCAGCGATCTCCTTCAGGTGACGCAGCTGATCACCGTGTTCGAGGTCTACGAAGAGGAAGGGGACGCGGTCGCCTCGTTCTGATCGCGCACCGCTTTCCCGCTTCGAAAGCCCGCCGCGAGGCGGGCTTTTGTTTCATGCGCGAGGCGCGTCACCTGCGCATCACGTCCGGGGAGCCGGGAACGGAGACGCTCCCGATCCAGTCGATCGGGATCGCGTTGGTCCTCACCGTCTCATTCGCCTCGACCCACGCCGTGAAAAGATCGTCCGCTCTGGCGGGATCGTGCACGGCGACCTCGGGAATGCCGATCAGGAACGCGAACGGCTCCACCTCGGAGAGGAAGCTCACTTTCAGCTGCATGTAGCGCGGCGTCGCGGCGTAGGGTCCCGGAGCCGCGGCGCGGATCCCTATCTTCGCAAGCCCCTCGAACGTTTTCCGCTCGCCCGACTCGATCCGGATCAGACGAGGGAGCAGATCGTTCCCAGGGACCTCGGAGCCGACGTTCACGACGATCATCCGCCCGGCGGGATCGTAGGTGACCATGGGAATGATGTCGGCCACCGCGATGGGGTCGGGTCGCTGATTCTCGATCTCCCAGACGACGCGAACACTCGAGCCGGTGCCGACTTTCTCGGCGAACACCTGGGCGTCGACGCGGACGTCCGCCTGGGTGCCGAGGATTCGCCTCGGCTCGTCGAGATCGACGGTCGCGGTTGCGCAGGCCGTCAGAAGGAGCGTGCAGAGCGTGAGCGAAAGGACGCGTGTCATCGGATCTCCACGGGGACCGGCCGGGACGCGCCGATCCCCTCGCTCACGCCGAAACGCCGCCCGTACGCGCCGGATTTCCTCCCCGCTCAATCGATCTTCAGCACCGCCAGAAATGCTTCCTGGGGGATTTCGACCTTGCCCACGCGCTTCATCCGCCGCTTTCCCTCTTTCTGTTTCTCGAGGAGCTTGCGCTTCCGGGAGATGTCGCCGCCATAACACTTCGCGAGGACGTTCTTGCGAAGGGCCTTGACGGTCTCGCGGGCGATCACGTGGTTGCCGATCGCCGCCTGCAACGCGACTTCGAACATCTGCCGCGGAATGAACTCCCTCATCTTCTCGACGAGGAGCTTTCCGCGCGCAAATGCTTTGTCGCGATGGACGATCAAGGAGAGTGCGTCGAGAGGCTCCCCGTTCACCAGGATATCGAGCTTGACGAGATCGCTCTCGCGATATCCGAGGAACTGGTAGTCCAGCGACGCGTAGCCGCGTGAGATCGACTTGAGCTTGTCGAAGAAGTCGAGGATTACCTCGTTCAACGGCATTTCGTACACGATCATCACCCTGTTTGCTGCGACGTATTCCAGCTTCTTCTGCTGGCCCCGTCGATCCGTCGCCAGCGCTAGAATCGGGCCAACGAATTCGTCCCTGGTCAGGATCGTCGCCTCGATGAACGGTTCCTCGATCGCCCGGATCCGCGCCGGATCCGGCATCTTCTGCGGGTTTTCGATCTCGAGAGTCTCGCCGGACGTGGTGTGGACCACGTACCGGACGCCGGGAGCCGAGGTCAGAAGCTCGAGGTTGAACTCCCGCTCGAGCCTCTCCTGAATGATCTCCATGTGCAGCAGCCCGAGAAAGCCGCAACGGTAGCCGAAGCCGAGCGCGGTCGAGTTCTCGGGCTCGAAGCTGAACGAGGCGTCGTTGAGCTTCAGCTTTGCCACCGCATCGCGAAGGTCTTCGTAATCGTCGCTGACGATGGGAAAGATTCCCGCGAACACCATCGGCTTGACCTCTTCGAACCCGGGCAACGCCTCCACCTGCACGTCGCCGACCGTGATGGTGTCGCCGATCTTCGCCTGGACGATGTCCTTGACGTTCGCGCCGATGAAACCGACGTCGCCGACGCCGAGGGAGTCGACGGCGACCGGTTTAGGTGAGAAGACGCCGAGACTCATCACCTCGTATTTCCTGCCGGTCGAGATGAAACGGATCGTCATCCCCCTGCGGAGCTCGCCGTCGATCACGCGCACCAGGATCATCACGCCGCGGTAGGAGTCGTACCAGGAATCGAACAGGAGAGCGCGGAGAGGCGCGTCGGCATCCCCCTTCGGCGCGGGAATCACGGCGACGATCCGCTCGAGGACCTCCTCGACGCCGAGGCCGACCTTCGCGGACGCCAACACGGCGTCGTGGGCGTCGAGGCCGATCACCTGCTCGATCTGCTCGCGCACGCGCTCGGGCTCGGCCGAGGGGAGATCGACCTTGTTGATCACGGGGACGATCTGCAGGTCGTTCTCGATTGCCAGATAGCTGTTCGCGAGCGTCTGCGCCTCCACGCCTTGCGTCGCGTCGACGACCAGGACCGCCCCTTCACACGCTGCGAGGCTGCGGCTGACCTCGTAGGTGAAGTCGACGTGCCCCGGGGTGTCGATGAGGTTGAGGTGGTACGTCTCGCCCTCGTAGTCCCACAGCACCCGCACGGCCTGCGCCTTGATCG
>JBHEOL010000001.1:0-20427 GCA_046261635.1 Thermoanaerobaculia bacterium
GCTCCTCCTCGACCCGCTGGAGCTTGGGAGCGACCAGATCCAGAAATTGCTCGGGACGAACCCGGCCCGCCGCTGGCGGCGCCGTACGGAATCCGGGTGTGCTCACGGGCGCAAGAATATCCGATCGAGAGATTTGCGCAAAGGCTTCAACCGCGATAGTTCACGAACTGCAGAGGGATGCCGAAGTCGCGGTCCCGGACCATCGAAATGACCCGCTGAAGGTCGTCCCGGTTCTTTCCCGCAACGCGGACCTGATCGCCCTGAATCGACGCCTGGACCTTGATCTTCGCGTCCTTGATGGCCCGAACGATCTCCTTCGCCTTGTCCGATTCGATCCCCTGGACGATCGTCGCCTTCTGACGAACCGTGCCGAGCGCCGCCTCTTCGAGCTTCTGGTAGTCGAGGGCCTTGAGGGAGACCTTCCGCTTCACCAGCTTGTCCTCGAGGATGTCCTTGAGGCTCTTGAGCTTCTGCGCATCGTCGGAGACGAGGGTGATCTCGGCCTCCCCGAGGGTGATCTCGCTCTTGCTTCCCTTGAAGTCGAAGCGCGTCGCCAGCTCCTTCTTGGCCTGCTGTACCGCGTTCGCGACCTCCTGCAGGTCGGTGTTCGAAACGATGTCGAATGATGATTCCTGCGCCATGCGCGTCGACTCCTCCACTCAATTTCTGACGATTTCGACTCCGGCCGGCGCATCGAACCTGAAGGTGTCCGCCGGCGCCGCCTCGCGGCGGAAGTTCGAGAACTGGAAGACCGTCCGGTTCCCCTGACGATCGGCGTACTCGATCCGGCGCAGGGCGTCGCCCTTTGCGGCCGTCACGACGACCAGATCCTGGACGAGCGCCGCGGGCGTCCGCGGTCGAAGCTCGGTCCGGATCTCGCTGCCGCTTCGTTTCTCGGTCACGGTGTACTCCGCGCGGAGCGCCTTGGCGTCGGAGAGGAGCACGAACGGCAATCCCTTTCGATCGCGCTCCGTGAGGGTTGCGACCGTCACCTGGCGGTCCGCAGGCGCATACAGCCAGGACGTCTTGCCATCGAAGACGAACGTCTTCTTCTCCGGCTTCTCGTAGCTCCATCTCATTTTCGGCGCGGGTCCGAAGATGACGACGCCCTGCTCGACCCGCTCTCTCGTGAAGCCTTTCGGCGTGAACTTGTGGACGAAATCGGCGCGCGTCCCCGCCGTCGCGGCGAGGGCGCGTTCGACGGCGATCCCGTTTCCTGCCGGCGCGGCGATCGCGGCTGCCGCGGCGAGGGTCACTGCTGCGATGCTCAATCGTTTCAATCTGGCCTCCGATGGTTGTCGCCCGAACCCGGCGTTCTGACGCGCGCCGGGCGCTGCCGATCCGCCCTCAGAGCTTCTCGACGTCGATGGAGACGACCGCGGAGTTGACAACAAAGATGCGGTCGTTTTTGCTCCGATCGTGCGGATAGAGGTAGAAGCCGCTCACTGTGGGGTTGTACTCCCCGGTGATGCCGCGTATGAGCTCGCCATCGGCGAACTCGACCGCAAGCGTGCTCCCCGGGGGCGCTTCCCCCGGCGCCGTCCCCTCCGGATCGCGCAGAAAGAAGAGAGCCTTCAACTCGGAGAAGGCCACCTCGCGCGCCGACCCGTCGGCGTTCGTGACCGCCACGGTCTGCCGCTCGGAATCGATCTGCGGCGGAGCCAGCACGTGCTCGGTCCGCCCGCCGCGGAAATGTAGAACGACCGGTACTTTCAAACCCTGCGGCTCCATCAGAACAGTTCCAGCCCCCAAAGATCGTGAATGTGGAGAATCCCTTCGAGCCGCCGCTCCGGATCGGTGATGAAGAGCGAGGTGATCTTCTTCGTCTCCATCACCTGCAGCGCCGCGGGAGCAAGCACACTGCCATCGATCGTCCGGGGATCGGGCTTCATGCACTCCCGCGCCGTGCGCCGCAGCGTCTGCTCGTCCCGTTCGAAGAGGCGCCGCAGGTCGCCGTCGGAGATCACCCCGGCGAGATGCCCGGCGCCGTCGACGACGGCCGTGATGCCGAAGCCTTTCCGCGACATTTCGTAGATCGCGTCGCGCATCGGCGTCTCGAGATCCACGCGGGGGAGCTGCTCGCCCCTGTGCATCAGGTCCTTCACCTTCAGAAATCGCTTTCCGAGCTTCCCGCCCGGATGGAGCGAGGCGAAGTCCTCTTCGCGGAAGCCCTTCTTCCCGAGGACCGCCATGGCGAGGGCATCGCCGAGGGCGAGGGTCGCCGTCGTCGAGGCCGTGGGGGCCAGGCCGAGGGGACACGCTTCTCGCGAGATCGCGACCGAGAGGTGGTAGTCCGAGTTCCGGGCCAGCGCCGAGGCGGGGTTCCCCGTCATGGCCACGATCGTCGCGCCGAGGCGCTTGATCGCCGGCAGGAGCCGGAGGATCTCGTCCGTCTCACCGGAGTTGGAGATCGCCAGGACGATGTCGCCCGCGACGATCATCCCGAGGTCGCCATGGATCGCCTCGGCCGGATGCATGAAGAACGACGGGGTTCCCGTAGAGGCGAGCGTCGAACTGATCTTCTTGCAGATGATCCCCGACTTACCCATCCCCATCGTCACGACGCGGCCCCGGGTCGTATTGATGAGGTCGACGACGGAAGAGAACGTCTCGTCCAGATGGTCGATCAAGCCGAGGATCGCGTTGGCCTCGACTTCCAGAACCCGGCGGGCCTCAGCGAGCGAGGGATCGCTGGTCTCGCGCGCCTCTCGCACTGGGCTCTTCATCGCGGGGATTGTAGCCCAGACCCCGTTCGCCAGCCTCAGCCCTCGACGCGGGGGCTTCGGCGCGGGCCCGGGAGGCGACCCATCGGTCCCATCCGTCCCATCGGTCCCATGGGTTCCAGGGTTTCACGGTCCTTCCGGGAGGCGGACCCGGTCCCGAGGAAACCCCGTTCTTGCACGAAATCCGCAACGAGCACGACCGCCGGGTTCCCGTGCGCGTTCGTGTAAACTGTCGCCCCCGAGCCCCCAGCGAGGTCTTCCCCTCGCGGCACCAGACCGAGGCGGCCGGGAGGTTGCACCCAACCCCAAATTTCTGCAAAGAGGAACGTCATGACGGATACTTCATTGGTCTCGAAGACCCTGCCGGTTGAGCCGAAATCGGTCATCTGGAACCCTTCTCCCGAGAAGCTGCGCGAGCTGGCGGCGAACATGCCGAACGCGAAGGTGACGGAGTTCGACAACCTCAACGTCGCCACCCGCGTGGTCTCGCGCTCGAAGCTCTCCACGTTCATCGCCACGGACGAGCCCGAAAAGCACTCGGATCAGACCATCACCCGCGCGGAGTACGACCGGGTGGCGAAGATTCAGGACGACTACATCCGCGAGCGGGAGATGATCGTCGTCGAGGGTTACATCGGTAACGATCCGGTGTTCCGCGTTCCGGCGCGCCTGGTAATCGAGTCCGCCAACGCGAACATCGCCGCGATGCAGGGCATCCTGTACTACCCGGCCACGCCGGAGGAGCTGAAGAGCTTCGAGCCGACCCTGCAGGTGATCTACACGCCGAACCTCCCGATGCCGGGGTATCCGGACGACCGCCTGATCGCCGTGGACCTCGAGAACAACGTCACTCGCGTCTTCAACTCCGACTACTTCGGCGAATCGAAGAAGGGCGGGCTCAGGATGTGGAACCGTCTCGTGTTCGAGCAGGGTGGGCTCGCCCTCCACGCCGGCTGCAAGGTGATTCCGGTGGGCGAGGAGCAGCGCGTCGGGTTGATCGTCGGCCTCTCCGGGACGGGAAAGACGACCACGACCTTCACCAAGCAGAACGACTCCTCGCCCGTCCAGGACGATTTCCTGGCGCTGATGCCCGGAGGCAAGGTCGTCGCAACCGAGAACGGCTGTTTCGCGAAGACGTTCGGCCTCAACCCCGAGGACGAACCGACGATCTACCACGCGTGCGCATCGCCGCACGCGTACCTCGAGAACGTCTCCCAGAGCGGCTCGAATAAGGTCGACTACTTCGACACCTCCTATACGAAGAACGGCCGCGCGGTCATCCGGATGGACGACGTCGCGGGGAGCTGGGACGCGCGGAACCTCGGGAAAGCCGACTTCCTGCTCATCCTGAATCGGAACGACAACATCATCCCGGCGGTCGCAAAGCTCGAGGGCGCGCACGCGGCCGCCTACTTCATGCTGGGCGAGACCAGGGGCACGAGCGCCGGCGGCGCCTCCGAGGCGGGCAAGTCTCTCCGCGTGCCGGGGACGAACCCCTTCTTCCCGCTCCTTCACGCCAATCAGGGCAATCGCTTCCTGGAGCTGTTCGAGGCGTCGCCCATGGACGTCTACCTGATGAACACCGGCCGGATCGGTGGCGGCGACGACGACGAGAGGTCGAAGAAGGTTCGGATCCAGCACTCGTCCGCGATCGTTAAGGCCATCGCCGAAGAGACGATCGAGTGGGAAAAGGACCCCGACTTCGGATACCTCGTCGCCACCCGACTTCCGGGCCTGGACGACGTGGAGTACCTCCAGCCGCGCAAGCTCTACGAGCGCCAGGGGCGGATGGACGAGTACCGTCAGCTGGTCGAGCGGTTCACCCGGGAGCGCCGCGAGTATCTGCGGAAGTGGGAAGGGCTGGACGAGCGGATCGTGAACGCGATCTAGAGTAGGAAGTAGGAAGTAGGAAGGGATAGGGCTCTCCGGGGTGGCGACGCTCTCGGCTAAAGGAGAGACCATACTCGGTACGTCACCCCGAGCCGAAGGCGAGGGATCTTTGGCGACACGCGCGCGATGGACGTTCCTGGCGGTGTCACCGAAGATCCTTCGTCGCGCTTCGCGCTCCTCAGGATGACGGCGAGGGCCCCCCCTTCCTACTTCCTACTTCCTACTCTCTCTACGTCTCGACCGTCAGAAACAGATACACCGCCGCGATCGCGAACAGGATGTTCGCGCTCCATGCGGCGAGGACCGCGGGGAGGCTTCCCACCTCTCCCAGCTTCGTGAAGATCCCGAAGAGGCTCCAGTACACGAACGCGAGCAGCAGGGCGATGCCAATGCCGTACATCGCTCCTTTCTTTCCCATGCGGAACGCGAAGGGGAGAGCGATCAGCGCCATCACCACGCTCAGGAAGGGCCACGAGGTTTTTCTCCAGAGCTGAACGGTGAGCTCGTCCGCCGCGTACCCGAGCCGCCGGACGTTTCCGATGTACCGGCTCAGCTCGCCCCAGGTCATCTGGTCCGGCGCCTTCGACTCCACTTCGAAGTAGCTGGGCCGCTCCGGATAATGAAGGCGAATTGGCCGCCGGAAGGGGGAGAAGGACGACTCCCCGTCGTCGCCGAACGAGCGTATCCATCCGTCGAAAAACACCCATCCGGTCCCGTCGAACCGCGCCTCGTCGGCGCGGACGCGCCGCGTCAGACGGAACTCCGTGGGGTGGAACTCGAAGACCTGGACCTGCGAGAGCGTCCTCGTGGCACGGTCGTAGCCGAGATAGTTGAAGATGTAGCGCCCCCGCCCGAATACCCACTCCCGCTGCTGTTCCCGTGAGTACGTGCTCGGCGTCTCCCGCCCCTTGATCTCCGCACGGCGTTGCGCCACACGCTGATTCGAGTAGGGGAGAACGAAATCGAGCAGCAGGTAGGAAACGAAGCTCAGGAAGATCGCCACCGCGATGACGGGAAGCGCGATCCGGTAGAGCGAGACGCCGTTCGACTTGATCGCGGTGATCTCGTTGTTCTTCGCAAGGACGCCGAACGTGATCAGTGTCGCGATCAGCACCGAGATCGGGAGGACCGAGTCCAGGATCTGCAGCAGGCGATAGCGGAAGTACGAGACGACGACCTCGAACGGGACGTTGTTCTCGCTGATGTCCTCGACGATCTCCGTGTAGTCGACGATGATCCAGACAACGGCCGTGGAGATCATCACCACGCCGAGCGTCTTGAGGAACTCGACGAGGATGTACCGGTCGATGATGTTCGGAAACGGAATGTCCAGCCGCTGGAGGATGGAAGTCTCACCCGCGGGAACCGCCTCCGCCGGTTCCCGTCTCCGAAGGCGACGCAGCAGGGGAGCCATGCGGCTCCACAACCCCTTACTCTCGACCCCGGTCTTCCCCAGCAGCCAGAGCCCCGCCCCGAGCAGCACGAGGTTCGGAAGCCACATCCCGAGAGCGACGGGAAGCTTGCCGGAGCGGGCCAGGTCCGCGCCGTTGTTGAGGAGCACGTAGTAGACGAGGATGATCGCAATACTTAAAGAAAAACCTGAGCTTTTGCCGCCGCGGCGGTTCGTGACGCCGAGCGGGAGCCCGATCACACCGAAGGCGATGCAGGCGAATGGGATCGCGAAGCGGTTGTGGATCTCGACCTTGATGAATCGGACGTCGAGGGGATCCCCGGACGCCCGCGCCGTCTGGAGCTTCGCAATCAATTGCTTCAAGTCCAGCTCTTTGAGTGACTTGGCGAGAGGCCGCTCCTCGCTCGCGTCGCGCTCGGGGTCTTCGAGGAGGATCCGCTGGGAGGCGTCCCGCGCGAGCTCGTACCGGTCGGGCTTTCCGTTGGTTGCCACGTGTGTCGTCGAGTCGTTGAGCTCCAGCCAGACCTGGCGCCCTTCGGTGACCGCCAGCTGTCCCGAGCGGGCTACGATGACCCGCTGCTGGTCTGCGTCCGTCGCGTCCGAGATGAACACGCCTTTCCAGAGGCCGGTCGCCGGGTCGATGTCGTTGATGTAGACGACCCGGTTCTCGAACTGGTCGAAGAAGATACGAGGCTTGATCTGCGTCTCCGCCGCGGACGTCAGCAGCTCGATCCGCCGCGCCTGGAGCCTCGAATTCCCCCACGGGAGCGCCCAGGTCATCAGAACGAGGTTGAGGAGGAACGCCGCGACGGAGAAGTAGAAGACCGGCCGGTAGATCGCTCCCGGGGAGAGCCCGGCGGCCTGCATCGCGATGACCTCGGAGTCCGCCGAGAGGCGCCCTACGGCGATCAGGATCCCGACCAGGAGCGCCATCGGGATCGTCAGGACGACGATGTGCGGCAGGGTCAGGGCGAGCAACTCGAGGACGACCGAGAATCGGAGCGAGCGCTTGATGATCAGCTCGGCGAAGTTGAAGAGCTGGTTCATCAGGATGATGAACGTGTAGAAGCCGAACCCGATGAGCGTCGGCGGGAGCAGCTCGCGAAGAATGTAGCGGGTCAGGGTGCGCATGCGCGGGCGCCATTCTAAAGGGTGATGAGCGAGGGCAGAAGTCGGAAGGCAGGAGGTGTGCCGAAGCCGTCCGGGAGGACGCCGGAGGGACGGATTGCCCTTTTCCGCAGCGTCTCATAAGATAGATTATGTTAAATACGATCGGGGATTCTACTCCGGCGGCGCTGCGGGCGCCGATTGCCGACCCTTCGGCCCCCTCCTCGCTCCCTACTGATTCTCGAGCCGCTCGAGCGCGGCGCGGAGGGCCGCGATGATCTCCTCGCGCCCGACCTCCGCCTTCCGGAACTTCAGACTCAGCGAGAACGGCAGCGCCTTATCCCTCAGATCGTACGTGAAGTTCTTCGGGCGGCCCTTCCGCGCCTCGGGTTTTTTCGAGGTCGCTTTCCGCACCTGATCGCGGTTCAGCTCGCCTCGCGCGAACCGGGAGACGAGCTCCTGCATGGCGGCCCCGTCTCCGGCGCGCGCGATCTGAACCAGGACCGACTTGTTGGCGATCCCCGCCTCGCGGCAGAGAACGCGGATCCGGTCTGGAATCTCATTCAGCTGCAGCGCCTCGGTGATCGTCGTCCGGGATTTCCCGAGCACCTGCGAGATCTTCTCGTGGGTGTAGCCGAACTTCTCCTGCAGGAACTGGAACCCCTCCGCCTCTTCGAACGGCGTGAGGTCCTTCCGCTGGATGTTCTCGATCAGCGCGATCTCGAGAGCCTCCCGGTCGCTCGCGTCGAGCTCGATGGCCGGGATCTCGTCCAGCCCGGCGGCGGTAGCGGCCCGGAAGCGGCGCTCGCCGGAGATGATCTGGTACCGGTTCGGCTCAAGCTGGCGGACCAGGATCGGCTCCAGCACGCCCTTCTCCCGGATCGAAGCGGTGAGCTCCTCGAGATTTCCGACGTTCGTCCGCGGCTGCTCGGGGTTCGGCTCGATCAGCTCGAGCGGGAGCATCGACCCGATGTGGGCCGACGACCTCCGCGCCAGCTCGTCGACGAAGTGGGCATCGTGGCGCATGCGCGCCCGGTCGGGTAGTCCGCGTTTCATCTCTTGTATCTCCGGCTTCCTTTTGAAGCTCAGGTAGCAGGTAGTAAGTAGCAGGTAGAAGGTAGCCCCCCCACCCCGTGACGCCCGGGGGTAGGCGGTTCCACTTGCTACCTGCTACCTGCTACTTTTCCTCACACCCGAGACAGAATCTCCTCGGACAACGAGTAGTACTCCATCGCCCCGCTCGACCGCGGCGCGAACGAAAAGATCGATTCCTTGTATGCCGGGCTCTCCTCGAGCCGGATCGATTTGGTGATGATTGTGCGGAACAGGCGGTCGCCGAAGACATTCCGGATCTGGTCGTGGATGTCCTTCGCCAGCGTGGTCCTTTTGTCGTGCATCGTGATGACGACGCCGAGCAGCTGAAGATTGGGGTTGGGGCGGGCCTTGATCTTGTCGATGGTCTCGAGGAGGTCGTCCGTCCCCTCCAGAGCGAAATACGAGGACTGGATCGGCACCAGCACGTGGGTCGACGCGACCAGAGCGTTGACCGTGATCATCCCGAGAGTCGGCGGGGTATCGATGAAGACGTAGTCGTAGCCGCTCGCGACCTCCGTGATGCGGTCCTTGAGACGGTAGTGGCCGTCGAGCTCCCCGATCAGCTTCGACTCGAGTTTGGCCAGCGCGATCCTCGACGGAGCGAGATCGAGGTTCGCGACGGGGGTCGGAACGATGACGTCCCGAAACTGCAGCTCCTCGGAGACGAGGACGTCATACATGGATCGCTCGACCGAGCGAACGTCGACGTAGCTCATCGTCGAGTTCGCCTGCGGATCGAGGTCGATCAGGAGTGTCTTGTTTCCCTTATTGGCGACGGCTGCCGCGAGGTTGATCGCGGTCGTGGTCTTCCCCACGCCGCCTTTCTGGTTCGCGACCGTGATGATCATTCGCTTTGGGGATTCTAACGGACGGGAGGACGAATGCGTAGGGCGGCCTGCGGCCGCCCGGAGCTTCGGCACGCAAATGAGATCCCGGGCGCCCACAGGGCGCCCCTACATCTTGTACTTGCCCAGATCCTCCGGGCTGACGCTCTCGAACCACTTCTTGAGCTTTTCCTCGGAATCCTCATCGGGCGCGATGGTTTGCGCCTGGTCGAGAACGTCCTGCTCGACGAAGATCGGCGCCTCGGTTCGGAGGGCCAGAGCGATCGCGTCGCTGGGGCGCGCGTCGATCTCGAGTTGTCTCTCCCCCACCACCATGTCGATGCGCGCGTAGAAGGTCGAGTCGCGCAGCTCGCTGATGATGACCCTGCGCACCTTTCCATCGACCGTGTCGATCAGGTTCCGGAGCAGGTCGTGCGTCATCGGCCGGGGCGTCGCGATATTTTCGAGCTGGAGCGCGATCGCGTTCGCCTCAAAGATCCCGACCCAGATCGGGAGGAAGATCCGCTCTTCGCCATCCTTGAGGATGACGATCGGCGAATTCGAGATCGGGTCGAGCATAAGTCCTTTGATGCTCATCGGAACGAGGCTGCTCATGCGACTGCCTCCCCTCTCAAGGTGTGATGCAGCGCCCGATCGATCCGGACGGGAACCAGCTCGCCGACGGCGAGGCTTTCGGGCGCGACGAAGTTGACGGTCCAGTTGTGCTCGGTCTTACCCGCCAGGATCGACGGGTCCTTCGAGCTCGGCCCCTCGTAGAGAACCGGCAGGACGCGGCCGACGTAGGACTGCAGGGTCTCCCGCTCGATCTCCTCCTGGAGCGCGAACAGCCGCGCGAGCCGCGCGCTCGCGAGCTCGTCCGGCACGTGCGCTCCGAGGCGAAGGGCCGGCGTACCCGGCCGCGGCGAGTACTTGAACGCGAAGAGGGACCCGAACCGCACTTCCCGCATGAGGCTGAGGCTTGCTTCGAAGTCCGCCTCGGTCTCCCCGGGAAAGCCGACGATGAAGTCGGTCGAGAAGTTCATCTCGGGGATCGCCGCGCGGATGCGATCGATCAGGCCGAGGTATTGCTCGCGCGTGTGCAGCCGCTTCATCCTGCGGAGGACGGCCGACGATCCGGACTGGACCGGCAGGTGGAGGAACCGGCAGATCGAGCTCCGCTCGCGCATGGTGTCGATCATCCGGTCCGAGACCCCCGCCGGGTGCGAGGTCATGAAGCGGATTCGCTGAACGCCCTCGAGATCGTCGACGCGCCCGAGGAGAGTCGCGAAGTCGGCTCGCGATTCGGGGCAGCGGTAGGCGTTCACGGTCTGGCCCAGGAGCTCGATCTCCACGCGGCCGCGATCGGTCTCGTAGCGGCATTCGGCCAGGATTTCGCGCATCGGCCGGGAAATCTCGCGGCCGCGCGTGGTCGGGACGATGCAGAAGGTGCAGTTCTTGTTGCACCCCTCGATGATCGTGACCTGCGCGCGGACGGCCGATGGGCGGTCGACGGACATGTAGTCGTAAGTCCGGTCTTCGGGAAAATCGATCGCCAGCTTCCGCTCGCCGCTCAGCACGGAGTCGATCAGGCCCACGTTGCCCGGTCCCATCACGAAATCGACCCACGGCGCCCGCTCGAGGATCGCCTCCCCTTCCTGCTGGGCGACGCACCCCGCGACGCCGACGCGGACGCCGCGGCGCGCCGCGTTCCGGAGCTCGCCGATCCGCGCGTGAACCTTCTTTTCCGCCTTCTCGCGAATGCTGCAGGTATTCAACAGGACCAGCCCGGCGTCGGCCGGAGTCTCGACGCGGCGATATCCGCGGAGCTTGAGCTGTCCCGCGATCCTCTGGGTGTCCAGATCGTTCATCTGGCAGCCCCAGGTCTCGATGAAGAAAGTCTTATCCATGGCTCAGCGTTTGATCACATTCGACGATGCACGGGAGAGCGCCTCGTGACGCGTTCGCGCCTCGGCGAGCTTCTCGCGGGCGGCGGCCAGATCGGCTTTCGTCCTCGCGAAATTTCGTTGCGAGAGGTCAGCCCTCAGCTCGACATCGGATTCGTCGTAATACGATTCCTCGATCGAGTCGAGCTCCTTCTCGAGCCTGGCGATCTCCTTCTCCAGGGTCTCGATTTCGAGGCGCGCTTGCTCGGCCTGAGCTGCCGCGTCGGTGCGCTCTTTTTTCATCCCCGCGAGTGCCGCTCCTGCGTCTTCCGGACGGGCCGGAGCGGCCGGCGCGACCGGTTCCGAGAGAACGGTGATCCGGCCGGTCGATTTCTTGACGGACTCGTCGGTGATCACCGTTCCCGTCGAAGCCTTGCGCTCGCGAGCCTTCTGCGCCGCCTTCGCCGCGCGGACGAGCGGCGAGTCCTGGGGCGCCGGGGCCTCGCTGCCCGCGGCGGACGCCCGGTCTTTCTTCGGCGGGGTTTTCTGCTCTCCCGCAAAGACGGAGACGGCGACGAGCGTCGCAGCCAGGATCGTGATGAGCGATCGGATCATCGGAATTCCTTTGTTCGATGATAGCAGCCGCGCGCGTTCTCGATCCCCTGGGTTCGCCATCATGCGGCAGAACAAGGGGGGGGCAGGGGCCATTTCGCGGGGCGGAGCGGGGGCCGCCACGGATGTAGGGGCGCCCTGCGGGCGCCCGGAATTACGATCCTGCAGGTTGAGGGTCCGGGCGGCCCCAGGCCGCCCCTACACGACGCGATCGCCGGACCCTTTCCGGGGGGTCGGGATCAGCCGCGTTTGAAGCGCGCGGCGCGCTCGGGGGCGCAACGCGGCATCGACCTCACCCGGAGCTGGCGACGAGGCCGGCCGGGAGGCGCATCGCGACGCTCTCGATGACGAACTCCTCGATCTCCTGAGCCGTCTTCTTCTGTAGCGCCTGGGAGGCGATCCGCCGGCAGTCGCGGTACCGCAACGAGCGGATGACCTCCTTCATCATCGGGATCGAGGAGGGATTCATCGAGAACGCCTCGAGACCGAGGCCGAGGAGCACGACCGCGAAGAGCGGATCGGAGGCCATCTCGCCGCACATCGAGACGGGGATCCCGGCCTGTTTTCCGGAGTCGATGACGAACTTGACGAGCCGCAGGATCGCCGGGTGAAGCGGCTCGTAGAGATAGCTCACGTTCTCGTTGCCGCGGTCGATCGCGAGCGCGTACTGGATCAGGTCGTTCGTGCCGATTGCGAAGAAATCGGATTCCGTCGCGAGAACGTCCGCCGTCATCGCGGCGGACGGGACCTCGATCATGATCCCGACTTCGAGGTCGCGACGGTAGGGGATCCCTTCGGCGTCGAGCTCCGCCTTGATCTCTTTGAGGAACGCCTTGACCTGCCGGAGCTCCTGGATCCCGGAAACCAGCGGGAACATGATTTTGATGTTTCCGTGGACCGAGGCGCGGAGGAGCGCCCGGAGCTGCGTGCGGAACATGTCGCGATGGGACATGCAGAGGCGGAGGGCGCGGAGCCCCAGCACGGGATTGTCCTCGCGGGAGCCCATCACCTCCCGGGCGAGCTTCTTGCCGCCAAGATCGAAGGTCCGGATGATCGCGGACGCCGGGGAGACGGCTTCGGCGATCCGGCGGTAGACCTCGTAGTGCTCGTCCTCGTTCGGAAGCTGCGGGCTCTTGGCGATGTAGAGGAACTCGGAGCGGTAGAGGCCGATGCCTTCCGCGCCGTACTTGCGCGCGTCGATCAGCTCTTCGATGAGCTCGAGGTTCGCCTGCAGCGCCACGCGGCGGCCGTCTTTCGTGACTGCCGGCTGGTCCCGGTTCTGGAGGAGCGTCTTCTCGTACTCCTCGTGGCGAGTCACCTTGCTCCGGTAGTCCTCGATCAGGGCGGGCGTCGGGTTGACGACGATCGTCCCCTCGTAGCCGTCGACGATCACCAGCTCCTCGTTGTCGATCACCTCGGTCAGCCGGGGGACGCCGATGACCGCCGGCATGAAGAGCGACTTGGCGATGATCGAGGTGTGCGAGGTCCGTCCGCCGGACTCGGTGGCGAATCCGACGATCGGCCGCTGGTTGTAGTGCACCGCGTCCGAGGGGGTCAGGTCGTCGGCGAGGATGACGATGTCGTGCGCGATCTCCGAGAGCTCGTGGTGCGAGAGCCCCTGAAGGTTCTTCTGCAGGCTCGCTCCGACGTCCTTGACGTCCTCGCCGCGGTCCCGCAGGTACTCGTCCTCGAAGCTCTCGAAGCGCGCCTCCAGCTCCTCCTGGACCTCGTAGAGCGCCCATTCGGCGTTCACGTGGTCCACCTCGATCTTCTGGATGACTTTGTCGGCGAACGCAGGATCCGCGGCGATCATCGCGTGGGCGTCGAAAATCGAAGCGTATTCGTCGCCGATCGAGCGGGACACTTTGGATTTGAGCTCGCCGAGGTCGATGCCGGTCTGGAGGAGCGCCTGGCGGAAGCGCTCGATCTCGCGGGGAACGTCCTCTTCCTTGATCGGGACGCGGAAGACGGAGGAGACCTTCTCGACGATGAGCGCGCGCCCGATCGCGATTCCGGGGGAGACGCCGATCCCCTTGTACGTGCGGATCTCCGCGCGAACGTCGAGGGGCGGCTTTCTCTGTTTCGGCACGAGCACCGTCACTCCGATTCGTCGAATTTCGACTCGATCAGCGACTCGATGGATTCCAGCGCCTCACTCTCGTCCTCGCCCGCGGCGCAGACCGTGATCGTGGTGCCCTGCGCCGCGGCCAGAAGAAGGATGCCGAGGATGCTTTTGGCATCGACTTCTTCGCTCCCCCTCCTCACTTTCACGTCGCTCTTGAATCGCGCTGCCGTGTGAACGAGTTTGGCTGCCGCGCGCGCGTGCAGCCCGAGCTTATTCTTGATCTCGAGTTCCTTGCTGATCACCTTGGCTTCCATTCTCCCGCACTTCGCTCACCAGCAGTTCCGAGGCGACGCGAATCGATTTCGAGCCCTTCTCCTGGATCAGGTGCGCCGCCTCGACCGGATCATCGCACGTGTTCTTGAGCGAGGCGAACTTGATGATCATCGGCAGGTTCACCCCAGTGACGATCTCCACGCGGTGCTTCTCCAGAAACGAGAGGCTGATGTTGCTCGGCGTGCCGCCGAACATGTCGGTGAAGATGATCACCCCGCGGCCATTGCCGATCCGCTCGAGCGCCTCGCGGATCTTCTCGCGCGAGACCTCGACCGCCTCGTTCCACTCGAGGGGCACCGCTTCGACGCCCTCGATCTTTCCCTCGATGGTCTCCGCTGCGTGCAGAAGCTCGTATGCGAGCCTGCCATGGGTCACGATGAGTCCGCCGATCAAAGGGTTGCCTTCTCCCTGGAGCGGCCGGTACGCCGCGCCGATGAGGTCGCGCATTCTAACACCCGCCGCCCTCTCCCCCTTCCGGCTTCAGGCAAAGGGCCTCGAGATTCCGCCACCGACGCGAAGAAAAGGCCGCCCCACGGCCCGTCGCCCCGAACTCGGACACGCCCGTATCGACGGAAAGGACACGCTCCTTTCCTCCCGTGTCACCCACGATCCCCGTCGACGGCTGCCACGACCTCGTCGAAGCGCGCCTCGACCGCCTGGCGGTCGACCCGGTCGAGAGCCGCGTCCTCGAGCCCGTCCCGAATGAGGCGAGCGTGCCGGATCAGAATGCGACGCGCCTCCTCGCTCGCGATGGTCGGGAGAATCGCCGCGATCCGGGAGAGCAGGTGCATCGAGACCGAGGGAAGGCTCTTGGCCGATTGCCGGATCTCGTGGAACGACGCGGCTGCGAGCCGCTCGAGGTTCGTCAGCGGGATCGTGAGACGAACGGTTCCCCCGTCGTCGATGAATCGACCGCTCTTGAGGGGGCGGCTCGCCGCAAACGCGAACGCCGCGGTCAGCCTGTCCACGCAGCTGACCGCCGTGAACGGGTCGTTCAGAGACGGCGACAGCGCCCGCAGGGCCATCTCCGTGAGCCGGCCAGCGCTGAACTCCGGATCCTGCGCGGGCGTTCGCATCCTTCCCATCGCCACGTTCTGAAGGAGCCAGCTCCCCGAATCCACCGCGCGCCGCGGGGTCACGCGCGCGAGAATCATCCCGCGCGAGACGAATTCTCCCGGCGCGTGCCGCAGCTCGACGAGGGCCCCCCGCTCCGCCGCTTCCAGCACGAGGTGCCCGACGGCGACCGCCTCGACGTAGCCCTCCTTCTCTACTCGGATGTCCGCGACGTCTCGCTCGTCGATGAGGGGGGAAACCGCTCCTCCGCTCGTCGCTTTCTCGTCGTCATCGGCAAAGGCATGCTCGAGTGACTCGTGGAGCTCCGCAGCCACCCGCGCGACGATCACATCGACCTGGATCGAAAGCGCAACGTGGTGGATGTAGTAGATCAGGACCGCCACGGCGACGATCGCGAGACCCACCGCCACCGTCACGGACAGGTGCGGAACCACCGCGTCCGCGCCGTTTCGCGAGCCCTCGATCGTGCGCAGCACGAGGATGCAGTAGACGAAGAGCGCCGTGAACGTCCCGAGGACGAGCTGGTTCCCCCGGTCCTCCATGAAGTTCCGGAGCAGGCGTGGGCCGAACTGCTGCGACGCGAGGGAAAGCGCTACGACGGTGATCGAGAAGACCACGCCCGCGACGGTGATCATCGACCCGGCAATCGTAGCCAGGACTTCACGCGCGCCATCCGCGCCCCCTGAATAGACGATCCACAGCCCCTTGCGCGCCGACGCGTCGAGCCCATGGTCGATTCGGACCAGGATCGTCGCGGCGACGATCGCCCCCAAGCCCATGAGAGCCGGAAGGAACCAGAAGCTCGTCCGGAGCGTGTCGAACAGGCGGAGGAGGCGGGCAGTCATGCCAGTCGTGCTTACGAAGATCGCGCCAGCCTCCGCGAGTCCGCGCTAGCGGCTGCTGTCGCGGTGTGTGACCTCGACCACGTATCCCGTTTCCGTCAACGCCGCACGCAGGTACTCGCCGATCGCCACGGACCGGTGGCGCCCTCCCGTGCAACCCACGCCGATCGTCAGGTAGCTCTTCATCTCCTTCTCGTACTGCGGGACGAGATAGAGGATGAACTCGACCAGGCGGGCGATGAACTCGCGATACTCCGGCTGGGCTTCCAGGTACGCGACGATCTCGCGGTCCAGGCCGGTCTTCGGCCTCAGTTCCTCGACGAAATGGGGATTCGGAAGGAACCGGACGTCGAACATCAGGTCGAGGTTGTACGGCGGAGGGTACTTGTAGCCGAAGGTCACGATGGTGATGAGCATCTCCCGCAGGTATCCGGGGAGGCCGAACCGGCGGATCACTTCCGCCTTCAGCTCGTGGACGGAGAACTGCGTGGTGTCGAGCACCATGTCGGCCATGGTCTTGAGCTCATCGAGCATCTGGCGCTCGGCGCGGATCGCCTCGGGGACCGGGAGCTCGGGGTCGAACGGGTGCGGCCGGCGCGTTTCCGAGAACCGGCGCGCGAGGACCTCGTCGGCCGCCTCGAGGAAGATCAGCATGGCGTGCGGGACCAGCTGCTTGATCCGGTCACGGTAGACGCGCGGGAAGTTTTCCGCGAACCCCGGGGTCCTGACATCGACGACAACGCCGATCTTCTTGTATCCGCCGCGCGTGGCTTCCTCGATGAGGGGCTCGATCATCCCGACCGGCAGGTTGTCGGTGCAGTAGAAGCCGAGGTCTTCGAGGGTGCTCTGCGCGTAGCTCTTTCCCGAGCCGGAGAGGCCCGTAATCATGACGAGGTACTCGGGGATCATTTGCCGCGGCCCCGCCGTCGCGCGTGATCGATCTCGCGGTTCTTCTGCGAGAGCATGAGCTGGCGGCTCTGGAGGCTGCGGACCTGCGAGCTCGCGGTGGTCGCGTCGTCGTTCGGAAGCGGAAGGGCCTGCGGCTCCTGCGGGTTTTCGGCGCGCAGCGCGAGGTACTCGTCGAGCTGGCGCGAGAAGTTCGCGGCGGAGTGGTAGCCCTGCAGGCGCAACAGGTAGTTCCGCGCGGCCACTTCGACCAGGAGCGCCAGATTGCGTCCCGAGGCGACCGGCAGGCGCACGAGGGGCTTGGTCACGCCGAGGCATTGGTACGTCTCGCCTTCGACGCCGAGCCGCTCGTACTCGGTCCCCTCGATCCACTTCTCCAGCTTGACGATGATGTCGATCGGCTTGATGTCGCGGGTTGACGAGACGCCGAACAGGTCCTTGATGTTGATGATCCCGATCCCGCGGAGCTCCATGTGATGCGGAAGGAGCTCGGAGGAGTAGCCGAGGAGAACGTCGTTGGGATGGCGCCGCACGATGACCATGTCGTCGGCGATGAGCCGATGGCCGCGGTAGACCAGGTCGAGGGCGCATTCGCTCTTGCCGATCCCGCTGTCGCCGATCAGGAGCACGCCAATGCCGTAGACGTCGAGCAGCCCCGCGTGCATCGTGATGTGCGGCGCCATCGACTCTTCGAGAAAGTACGTCAGCCGCGTGATCGTGTGGGAGGTCAGCACCTCGGTCTTGAACAACGGCACCGAGCGGTTCTCGCACTCGTTGACGAATTCCTGCAGCGGCGGAGCGCCCTTGGTCACGATGAAGCAGGAGACGTCGTGCGCGGCCACGTCGCGGATCCGCTTCTCGCGAAGGCGGGCCGGGAGCCCCTGGAGGTACTTCGTCTCGGACTCGCCGATGATCTGGACCCGCCCCGGCTTGATGTACTCGTAGTAGCCCGCGAAGGCGAGTCCCGGCTTCTGCACGCGCGGGCGGAGGATGGTCCGGTCCAGCCCGTCCCCGCCGGTGACGAGGTTCAGGTGAAGATCCTCGAGCTCGGGAGAGAGGAGGATCTGAACCGGCGCCTGGACGAAGTCTTCCTGGTTCATGGGAGGTTACCGATCCATTCTACTGCCAGCGCCGGCCCGGTCTAGGAGTCTAGGGGTCTTGGGGTCTAGGGGTCGGCCGGAAGTTCGAGCGTCTCAGCACCCGGCCCGCTCCGGCAAGCCAAGCATTCGAGGAGACGGTCGCGCCTTCGCCGACTCCTAGACCCCTAGACTCCCAGACCCCTGGACTGCCTCTCAGAACTCCGGTGCGATCAGCCCGAAGTTCTCGTCCCGCCGCTTGTAGATGACGCTCACCTTGTCGGTGTCGAGGTCGCGAAAGACGATGAACTCGTTCTTCGAGCCGTCGAGGGTGAGGGCGGCTTGCTCGACGGACATCGGGCGGATCGGAAGCATCGTCTGGCGGATCACGCGGGGAGCCGCTTTGCGGTCGGTGGCGCGCAGATCCGCCTGCTCGATGACGGCGACGTTCCATCCGGCGGGCTCCGGCCCGGCCTTCTTCCGCTTGTCGGTGATCTTCTTCCGGTTCTTCTGGGCCTGGACCTTCAGATGGTCGATCGTCGAGTTGATCGCATCGTCCATCGTGGCGGCTTCCTGGGACGATTTCACGTCCTGGAGCTTGCCGATGATCATGATCTCGCAGACGTAGCGGTTCTTTTCCGCGGTCAGGACGCAGCGGACCTCGATGATGTCCTGAAAGAAGCGGGCGACCTTTTCGAGCTTCGCGTTGATCAGATCCCGAATGCGGTCGGGCACCTCGTAGTTGCGTCCGGAAATCTCGACGTTCATGACTTCCCTCCCGGGCTCAGAAGATCTGCTTGCGGTCGGTGGAGGACGGGATGTTCAGCTCGTCGCGGTACTTGGCGACGGTACGGCGGGCGATGTTGATTCCCTCGTCGTTGAGGATCTTCATGATCTTCGAGTCCGAGAGCGGCTTGCGCGGATCCTCGTTCGCGATGAAACCCTGGATCTTGCGCTTGACCGTCAGGCTCGAGATGTCGCCGCCGTACTCGGAGTCGATCCCGCTGTGGAAGAAGTACTTCATCAGGAACAGACCCCGCGGGGTGTGCATGTACTTGTTCGAGACGACCCGCGAGACGGTCGACTCGTGCATCTGGATGTCGTCCGCCACGTCCCGCAGGACGAGCGGCCGCAGGAAGTCGATCCCCTTGTCGAGGAACTCCCGCTGGTGCTTGACGATCGACTCGGCGACCTTGTAGATCGTCCGCTGCCGCTGGTCGAGCGACTTGATCAGCCAGACCGCGGAGCGGATCTTCTCCTTGATGTAGTTGACGGTCTCGCCGTCCTTCTTGCTGTCCATCGAGTGCAGCATCTGCCGGTAGCTCCCGTTGATCCGGAGCTTCGGCATGCCGTCCTCGTTGAGCTGGATCACGTACTCGTCCCCCACCTTGTGGACGTGCACGTCGGGCTCGACGTAGATCGCCCGCTCCGTGCTGTACTTCCGCCCCGGTTTCGGGTCGAGCCGCTTGATGACCTCGACGATCCCTTCGAGCTGCTTGAGCTCGATCCCGAGCAGCTTGGCCAGCTGCACGAAGTGCCGGTTCATGACCATGTCCCAGTGGTCGCGGATCACGGCCTCGACGAGTGGATCGTCGACTTCCAGGTGCTGGAGTTGGAGAAGGAGGCATTCGCGCAGATCGCGCGCCCCGACACCGATCGGGTCGAACGACTGCACCCGCCGGATCGCCCGCTCGATATCCTCTTCGCTCGCCCTCGTCCCTTCGACGATCTCGGCCGTGGAAGCGCGGAGGTACCCGTCCTCGTCCATGTTCCCGATGACGAAGGTCGCGATCTCCTTGATCTCCGGCGCCTCGTCGGACATCGAGAGCTGCCAGGTCAGGTGATCGGTCAGGTCGGGCGGCCGCGTGAGCGTATTCTCGATCGGGAACTCTTCGTACTCCTCGCTCATCCGCGAGTTGTAGCCGTACTCGATGTAATCCTGGAAATAGGCGTCGTAGTCGATCTCGTCGAACGAGTCCTTCTCCTCGGCCTTCGCCTCTTCCTGCTTGGCTTCGTCTTCCGGCTTCTGCTCGGGCTGCTCCTGCTGCTGGGCCTGCTCGGCCTCCTCGGCCTTCTGCTGTTCTTCCTGCTCCTGAAGCTCCTCCAGAAGAGGGTTCTCCAGAAGCTCCTGGTTGAGGACTTCCTGAAGCTCGAGCTTGCTCAGCTGCAGCAGCTTGATCGCCTGCTGCAGCGAAGGCGTCATGATCAGCTTCTGCGAGAGCTTCAGATGGAGTTTTTGTTCGAGTGCCATGAGTGCGTGGTGTTTGGGATTGCTGCGTCCTTTCGGCGCTGGCGCGGGTGCCCGGAATGCCTCAGCGGGCGCCGGCGACTCCGCTCATCCTAGTGGAGATTGAAGGCTTCACCCAGGTATATCCGGCGGACTTCGGGGTCCGTCGACAGCATCTGGGGCGCTCCCTGACGGAAGATCTCGCCCTCCTTAATGATATAGGCACGATCGGTGATCTTCAATGTTTCCCGTACGTTATGATCGGTGATGAGGATTCCGATCCCGCGCTCGCGAAGCTGGGAAACAATGCGCTGAATGTCGAGAACCGCGATGGGATCGATTCCTGCAAAGGGCTCGTC
>JBHEOL010000007.1:0-3751 GCA_046261635.1 Thermoanaerobaculia bacterium
CCGTCGGGCCGTGGCGCGCACCCGGTGCGGGAACGAACGTCTTCGCCCGCGAGTCGCAGATCGACATCATGGCGGCGGCCGCGAAAATCGATCCGCTCGAGTTCCGGCTTCGCAACACTTCGGAGGAGCGCGTAGTCAACACCCTGAAGGCCGCCGCGGGCGCCTTCGGATGGAAGAGCGCCGCCGGCCCCTCCGGGCAGGGGCGCGGGATCGCCATCGGCTATGACTCCGGAACGTACGCCGCAATCGCGGCTTCTGTCACCGTCGACCGGAAAACGGGTGAGGTCCACGTCGACCGCATCGTCTGCTCGCAGGACATGGGGATCGTCGTCAATCCCGACGGCGCGAAGATGCAGATGGAAGGTTGCATGATGATGGGCCTCGGCTACGTCTTCAGCGAAGAGCTGCAGTTCCGCGGCGGAGACGTCATGGATCGCAATTTCGACACTTACGATCTGCCACGTTTCTCGTGGATGCCCCGGAAAATCGAGACGGTCCTCGTTTCGAACGACGAGCTCGCTCCGCAGGGAGGTGGCGAGCCGGCGATCGTCCCGATGGGGGCGGCGATCGCGAACGCGGTTTACGACGCGACCGGAGCGCGGCTTTTCCGGCTGCCGATGACGCGGGAGAGAGTGCTTGCAGCGCTGAAACAAGGGTGAACGATGCGAGTCGGAGACCGGAACGGGACGCCGGCCACGGCGCGTTTCGGTCGACAAGAACTAGGATCGGACCCGCTCAATGTCTGTGCGAAGAGAGCAACATGAAGGCGGCCGCCCGGCGGTCGCCTTCATACTCGTTGCGGTCGCGGTCGCTGCCTTTGCCGGGTGCGCCTCTCAACCCTCGGGCGCGCTCGCCTGCAAGCGGGTTGCACTGGAACCGCAGCCGCGGTGGACCTTTTTTGGACATTGGACGGACGGCGGAGAGGAGCTGGTGATCGCGGATGTCCTGGCCGGCCGCCTCCTTCGCTACAATCGGGACGGTTCCCATGCCGGCTCCGTGGTTCGTCCTGGTGGGGGGAGCCTCGAGTTTGATCGCCCTATCGAGCTAGCTGGCGCTGGCAGCGAGCTCATCCTCGTCAATCGCACCGATCACATTCTTGGGCTGAGCAATGGTCTTGAAGCGAAGTGGGGTGTCCATCTGCAGAAGCTGGAGCTCGAGGGAGGGGAGCGTTTGACGTTTTTGCGGTCGGTCGTACCGGTCGGCGAGCAGCAACTCGTCGGTTTGTTGCGCCTCGAAGGCGAAACGACGCCGTGGTGGGGGTTTGGCCGGGTGGTCCTCGGCAGTTCTCCGAGAGTCGAGAGGATCCTGCGCCTTCCAAGCGAGCGGACGCCTGCGGGTGACCTCTACGCCATGACCATGCCTCTCGTTGCCAGAGTGGGGGGGGCGGTATATGCGCTTCGTTTCGAGGACGAACCCCACGTCCAGAGACTGCTCCCTTCCCCCCACCGACTCGGGGCATTTCCGTCGGGCGAGGTAGCGCCTGTTCTCCCACCGAACCTTGGTCCGAACTCCACTGAGGGCCGCTATCGCGCGATCGAGAATGCGACGATGCCCACGACGCTCGTCGGCCGCGGGCAGTTTCTCTACCTACTCACCCGGAAGCCTCGAGTGGAAGGCGGAACGACATGGAAATTGCACCAGATCGATCCGGAAAAGGACAAACTTCACCGATCTATGACCCTCCCGACCCACGCCAGCCATCTCGTTGTCGTCCCGGGTCCGGTCGACTGGGCGTTCATCGAGAAGGGACCAGTAGGTCCAGGAGCCGAACAGCACATCGGCTCTATGGTCCTGATCCCGTCAACGTGGATCGAGGATCCTACGGCTGGCGTCTTGCTGACTGGTGACTGTCTCGCCGGTGATGCGTCATGACGCTGAGAGGTATGGGGTGTTGGGTCGTCGGAGTGATCGCAGTCTTCGGCTTGATCTACTCGTCCGCGCAGGCGGCAGAAGACTCTCCTCCTGCGCGCGAGATGGCGCTCACCGACCATCCGCGCACGCGCCTATTCAAGGGGAGCCCGGAAGACGCGCTGCGGTCCAGCGCTCGATGGACGGTCTTGTTCGTCCCGCGGATCGAGGCTTGTACGCCGCAGGAGGTTTATGTTGTCAAAGCTCTCAAACGCGTGGCGCTGGAATTCTCGGACCTCGAGGTGCTAACCGTGATCCCGCAGGGGCTTTCCTCACGGGTCATCGAGCGAGGCGTCTTCGGAGAGGCATTTCCCGGGAGGCTGATCAAAGTCTCAGCTGAGAGCTGGCGACAGGAAGAACGGGTCGCCCCCCGACCTCGGGTCGAAGTGTGGAGCGGGCGCGGTGAGCTCTTGCTCATGAGAAGCATTCCAAGCTCAATATCTGAGCAGGCGCTCTACGAAGAGGTGCTCTGGACACGCGCCTTTACAGAACCGGTGCAAGCGCCCGCCGCTCGGGAGAATTGGTGAGAGGCCTGTTCCTGCTTGCATCATTCTTTCTGTCGGCAGCAGCGGGAGCCGCCGAGCCGCGGTTAGTCGACGCGGCTGGACGGCCCATCGCAGGTGTGCGGGTGGAGATGATGGTGATCTCGGACGCGGAATCGCCTCTCTCCCGCCTCCTTCCCACTCGGAGCGCCGCCGTAACGGCGGACGACGGCGTGGTACCTCTCCGCATCCCGAATGCAGGCGATGTGCAGTTGATCTTCGACCACCCTGCTTTTGCCCCCGCCGTGGTCAAGCTTTTTCCGGAAAGGCCATTGGTCGAGATTCGGTTGGAGAAAGGGCGGATCTGGCGTGGACGAGTCGTCTCGGCGGAAGAATCCGAACGGGGCTCGCAGAAGCCTGCAGCGACAGGCACCGTATGCGCTTCGGGCGACTTTGAGTTGAAGCCGTCCGGTGAGACCAGCACCTGGCGTCGATGCAGCACGATCCAAATGGGAGAGATGTTTCTGCTGGCCGGACTTCCGTCGGGAGCGTTGAGAATCGAGGCGCAGGTGCCGGGCTTTCTGCCGCTTCGCGCCACAGTGGACCCGCTGCAACAGGACACACTCTCTCTCGAACGCGGAGTGGTGCTGGCAGGTCGCGTATTGGATCGCCTGGGACGGCCTGTTTCGGACGCGGTGGCCAAATCGAGCGAAGGTGCAGAAGTGTCGACTGATGCGGAGGGCCGCTTCGCAATCGCTGTCCCTAAGCTTCCCGTGCGTCTCGAGGTGCGCGCCCTCGGATTCAGGCAGTGGATTCGAGAGGTTGCCACAGCGGACGAGATCGAGATCCGACTCACTCCTTCCGAGCAGGTCTTCGGGAGGCTGATCGGAGAGCGCAACATTTCCATTCCGGAGGCCACGGTTTGGATCGAAACGGCTTCCAGCGAAGGTGCGACGCGAAGTACGCAACGTAAGGTTCAGACCCACGAAGGTGATTTCATCCTGGACCTGCCTGGTCCTGGCACGTATGCTCTTCGCTTCTGAGCCCGGGGTTTCAGGGATCTCCGCATACCCCCCTTCCACGTTGACGAGCACCGGGTCTGGCCGCTCGGCGTTCTGGGCCTGACGGAGGGTGCCGGAGCTCGCGGCGTTGTCGTCGACGCCGCCGATGGGGCGCCGGTCCAAGGTGCGCTGATCGAGTTGGTGCCGGCCGGGCCGCTCATCCTTCAGAGTGTACTGCAGGGGGTGGCCTTCTCCGACACCTCGAATGAAGCAGGGGAATTCACCGTCGGCGGTTTGAACATCGGGCGATATCTGGTACGAGTAAAGCGGGCTGGCCGTGCCGTGGACCACCGCATCGTC
>JBHEOL010000010.1:0-4609 GCA_046261635.1 Thermoanaerobaculia bacterium
GGCTCGCACAGATCTATGCACTCGAACACCCGGAGCGGGTCCGCGCGCTGGTGCTCGAGAACTCCGGCGGGCTGTCTCTGCCGGACTACTCCGGGCCGAGTCTCATGCCGTCGAACCGCGAAGAGGCGCGTGCTGCCTTCAATGCGACGATCGCGCGCTCAGGGTCGATTCCCGATTACGTCGTCGATGATTTCGTCCGCCGCGCGCCGACCAGCCAGGTCGCCCGGATGGCCGCCGAACCGTTCGACCGCTGGCTGCTCGACGACCGCCTCGCCGAGCTCTCCCTTCCCGTCACGCTCATCTGGGGAGAAGAGGATGGGGTCCTTCCACTCGATTATGCACAGCGACTCGCTGCCGCGATCCCCGGCGCCGAGCTTCGGACCATTCCCGACTGCGGCCACATCCCCCACAACGAGTGCCCCGAGGAGTTCGCCCGGGAGCTGAGCGGAGCGCTCGGCCAGTGACGCGGCTGCGGCTGGAGGAGCGTCGTGCTCCACGCTGACATCCTCGGCGAGCGCGCCCTGCTGACTCCCGAGCGGGAGGCCGTAGCTCTCGCCGACGGATCCCGCCGGCTCACCTACGGCGAGCTCGATCAGCTGACCCGGCACACCGCGAACGCTCTTGCGTCCGCCGGCATCACCAGGGGCGCCCGATTCGGCCTTCTCTCCGCGAACTCCATCGAGTTCCTTCAGGTTCTCTTCTCCGCAGCGAAGAGCGGGGCCATCGTCGTCCCTCTTTCTACCCGAGCGACGGCGCACGAGCTCGAGGGAATCCTCGCGGACAGCGGCGCACGCGTCCTCATCTACGGGCCAGGCTTCGAGTCGGCCGCGGCGACCCTGCAGTCGAGCGGCGTGGTCGAGAAGCTCGTCGCGCTTCCGCGGGCGGCAGGGTCGGGGATCCCGCTGGACGATCTGTTGGGCGCCACGACCATCTCCGCCATTTCTCCTCCCTCGCCCGACGACCTCTTCGCGCTTCTCTACACGAGCGGGACGACGGGAAAGCCGAAAGGGGTGATGATCCCCCACCGGATGCTGGCCTGGAACGCCTGGAACACCGCCGTGAACTGGAGTCTCCGCGAGGAGGACCGCTCCCCCATCTTCACGCCGCTGTACCACGCCGGCGGGCTCGGAGCATTTCTGACCCCGGTCTTCGCGGCCGGGGGGGCGATCGTCCTCCACGATCGTTTCGACCCGGCCGAAGTCTGGCGGGTGATCGAGCGGGAGCGTTGCACGGTCGTACTCGGCGTTCCGACGATCTGGAAGATGCTGCTGGAAGCTCCGGAGTTCGCCACCGTGGATCTCTCGAGCATCCGCTGGCTGATCAGCGGAGGTGCGCCCCTGCCGGCATGGATCATCGAGAAGTACCAGGAGCGGGGCGTGGTGTTCAAGCAGGGCTTCGGCATGACCGAGGTGGGAGTGAACTGCTTTTCGATGACCGTGGAGGATTCGTACCGAAAGCCGGGATCGATCGGCCGTCCGATGATGTACACGCGGGCGAGGATCGTCAGCGAGGACGGGTCGGAATGCGGGGCGGACGAGGTGGGCGAGCTTCAGCTTCGCGGCCCGCACGTTTCGCTGGGCTACTGGAACGCGCCCGAGGCGACGAGCGAGTCGTATCTCGCGGACGGATGGTTCCGGACCGGAGACTCCGCGCGGCGCGACGCGGATGGTTTCTACTACATCGCCGGTCGCAAGAAGGAGATGTTCATCAGCGGCGGCGTGAATGTCTACCCGGCGGAGGTCGAAGCCGAGCTCCTGCAGAATCCAAAGGTCGCCGACGCGGCGGTCATCGGAGTCGAGGACGAGAAGTGGGGAGAGTCGGGCGTGGCGTTCATCGTCCTCACGCCCGGCAGCACCGCCGACCAGGATTCGCTCACGAGATGGTTGGCTGAGAGGCTCAGCACCGTGAAGCATCCGCGGCGGTGGATCTTCGTCGAGGCCCTTCCCCGCTCACCCTATGGAAAAGTCGAAAAGCCGAAGCTGAAGGCGATGCTGGAGTGAGTGGAGACCCATGCGTTATCTCGATCTGATCGCACAGCAGCCGCTCGCCTGGGGGCTGTTCCTCGCATACGTGGGGGCGACTTCGTACCTCGCCTGGCTGGGTCACCGGAAGACGAAGGACATCGTCAGCTATGCGATCGGCAGCCGCGATATGTCGGCATGGATCGTGGGCATCACGCTGGCCGCCTCGATCGCCTCGACGGCGACGTTCGTCATCAACCCGGGCTTCGTCTTCGTCCATGGCGTCTCGGCGCTGATGCACCTGGGCGTCGCGGCCGGACTCGGAATCACCGCCGGCCTGATCGTGATGAGCGTCGGGTTCCGCAGAATCGGTGCGAAGAGCGCCGCAATCACCCTGCCGCAGTGGATCGGGCAGCGTTACGGCTCCCGCGCGCTCACGATCTTCTTCGCTGCGACGAACCTGCTCAGCCTGACTTTCGTGGTCCTCATCGTCGGGGGCATCTCCATCGTCATGCAGCAGGTGATGGGGCTGACGAATCTCGAGGCCCTCACGATCACCATCGTGTTCGTGTTCAGCTACATCTTCGCCGGCGGGACATGGGCCCACGCCTACACGAACACCCTCCAGGGGACGATCATGGTCGCGGTCGCGCTCGTGATCATCGCGAGCGGGGCTCGTCACTTCTCGGACGGTATCGGCCCGTTCCTCGACCGCCTGGCGGCCATTGACCCGAACCTCGTTCTCGCCATCAATCCCGAGAGCGCCCTCTTTTCGAGCCCCTTCGCCGTATGGGTCTGCGGCCTGATCGTCGGCTTCGCGCTCGTCTGCCAACCGCACATCATGACGAAAGCCCTCTACGTGAAGAGCGACCGCGAGGTCTGGAAGTACCTGGGCATCTGCCTACTCGTCTCGGTCGCCTTCACGGCACTGCTGCTGGTGGGACTCTGGGCGCGCGTCGGGTCGATTCCGGCCGCCGCTTTCCTCGATCCGGCAACCGGTGCGTTCCGGCAGGACACGGTCATGGCCGTCTACCTCGCCCAGACGTTCGGGCCGGTCACGCTCGCCTTCATCTCGGTCGCAATCCTCGCCGCGGGAATGAGCACACTCGACGGGATTCTCGTCGCTCTCTCGAGCATCGCGGCCAATGATCTCGTTCTTCAGCTCGGGCGCCGCCGGCTCGCCGGAAAGACCGAGGCCGAGAGATTGCATTTCGGCCATCGCGCCAGCCAGGTCATCCTCGTGCTGATGGGCGTCGCAGCCTTCTGGCTCGCCCTCCATCCGCCGAAGCTTCTCGGTATCTTCGGGCAGCTCGGGGTCTACGGCATCGTCGCAGCGAGCACGGTTCCGATTCTGTTCGGGATTCTCATCCCGCGGATGAACGCGGCGACCGCCGGCGCGGCTGCGGTGAGCGGCATCGCGATCCACTTCGGACTCTCCTGGCTCGGCCGGTGGGCGGTCGCCAATGGAATCGATCTCGCGGAGGGCGCCTCTTCCTGGCCGATCGTCCTTCAGTGGGTCGCCGACACCAGGGCGGTGCAGCTCGGCCTTCTCAATCCCGCCGTGACCGCCACCTACGGCCTCCTCTCGAGCGCCGCGGTCGCCGGGGTGGGCCTTGCCCTCACCGCGCTGGTCAGGAAGCCAGATAGCGGTTCAGAGCCGTCTCCCATCGCTCCATGAACTCCTGCCACGCGCGGTCGTCCATCTGGATGACCAGGGCCTCTCCCGCCGGAGTGAGCGCGGTGTGCGCATAACGGACGGTCGCCGCGGTGCCGTCCTCTCCTTCCGGTTCCAGACCGATTGAGATCCGGGTGACGGCGAGTTCGGGCATCGTCTTGACGAACTCGATCCGGACGGGGGGCTCGTAGCTGGTCACGACCCAGATCGCCTTCGGATCGCCCGTGACGAACACGCAGTCCTTCTCGGCGATCCCCGATGCCGAGATCACCACCTCAGGATCCCAACCCTCCACCCATTCGGTCTCCCGGACCGGACAGAGGAGCGGAAAGACGCGCTCCCTGGGAGCGTTCAAATGCTGGACCCACGTATGGGCGATCCGGGTCGGCGCAACGACTTTCACGACAGCCTCCAAGGAAAAAACGCCTTCCCTGAGGAAGGCGCCGATCGGTTCGACTCGAACGACTTGGAGCGGGCAACGGGATTCGAACCCGCGACCCCAAGCTTGGGAAGCTTGTGCTCTACCAACTGAGCTATGCCCGCGCGCGTCGGAACGGGATTGTACAACAGGAGCGGTAAGCCTCACGGAGGAAAGGAGCTGTGGCAGAGGATCTTTTCCTCTCGCCCCCCGGGCCACGGCAGCGGCGACGCGGGTTCTCGCTTCGAAGTCCGTTCGGCGCGGCTGGGAGGGGCTCTCGCTTCGGACCGCGAGGAGCGGAGGTTGAATCCTCCGCCACTGCCAACCGCCTACTTGCGGCGGATCGACAGGCGGGTCGAGGGGTCGACCGAGATCCCGTGCGCCTCGGATGAAGGGGAGCGCCTCGCCCGGGGCACCGTGAGCCTGGTGTAAACCTGCGTCGAGAGGATCGAAGCGTGACCCAGCATCTCCTGAACCGCCCGGATGTCAGCCCCTCCCGAGATCATCATCGACGCCATCGTGTGCCGCAGAGCGTGCGGGGTGACGTGGCGCTTG
>JBHEOL010000094.1:0-11244 GCA_046261635.1 Thermoanaerobaculia bacterium
TGGAAGCGTTTCCGGCCCCTCCATCTTCAGATAGAGTCCCCGATCCGTCGCCGCGGCCTGAGAGGCCGTGCAGAAGTCGCGGAGCACCACGGCGGCATCGAAGGAGGTGATCTCCCGCTGTTCGTGCCCGGCCTCCAGACGAGCCAGACCGAGAAGATCGGTGAGCATCTCGTTGAGCGACGAGACGCCCTTGCTGAGCATCTCGGCGACTTCGCTGCGCATCGAGTCGGACATCGGAGTGTCACTCGCATTCAGACTCGCTGCGCCTTTGACGACCGTGACGCTCCCGCGGAGGTCGTGGGCCGCAACCCGCCACGCTTCGGCCCGCGCCTTCTCGATCGAGTGGAGGGCGGACAGCGCGCGCGCAAGATCGTTCACGTGTCCGGCGGATTCCGTCTGCTGAAGCTCTCCGTATTGCGTCGCGCTACGAGCGACGCCGTCGGCGCACAATTGCGCCCAGACCCGGCGTGCCACCGGCATGACCCCGGCGTCCAGTGATGGGTTTGCGGCCGCGTAGCGCTCCAGCTCGGCGGCGACACACATCTGGAGATATCCCCACTCCCGAATCAGCTCACTGAGTGAGTACCCTTGCTGCCATCGCTGCAGACCGTGGTCCGAGACGCTCTCGTCGATCTCCTCGGCGACAGGCTCACTCTCTTCCGGCCACGCCTGGAGGATTCGCCCCAGACCGTCGAGGACTTCCGGAATGTGGTCATTGAACTGCGCGCGTGAGAGGGACGCTGCGACGTTGCGTCCGGGCGCGAGCTCTCCGTACGCGCGCCACGCCTCGAGGATCGCCTCCCGGCGCTCGAGCAATTCGGCTGCGAGCGCGTTCAACTCTTCCCGCGCGTGATTCGCGGGGAACACGACCTGAACTCGCGGCCCCCCGTTCTCATCCTTCTCCATGAAGACCTATCGTACCCCGCCCGGATAAAGAACGCGATTCCGACGAACTGAACGCCCCTCGCCGCTCCCTCACGGGGGATTGACCCCGGAGATCGATGGAGAGGGTCGGCGCGCCGGGGGGAGCCTCTCCTGGGGTGGCCGGCGCCTCGCCCCGCCGGACTCATGCCTCACCACCGTCATTGGCCGGGAGCGATCCGCCATTCACCGACAGGCCCTGGCCTTCAAAGACCCGATCCCGCACATTGGGTCCAGAACGAAGCGAGAGCCCATCATGCTGAACCTCGACCTCACCGATCTCCGGAACACCTGCCTCAACGCGAAGGCCTCCGCCGAGCTTCTGCGAAGCTCCGGCGAGACCGCAAAGGCCGAGAGGGTCGAGTCGCTCGCCCGCATTGCCGAGCGCGAGATCCAGCGGCGAGAACGCGAGCCGGGAAGCTCCAGACAGTTCGAAGCATCGGGAGTGTCGAAGGGGTGAGCGGCAGCCGCCGCCCTCCATCGCCCGGACCCGGACCGGCTCTCGAGCTCTCCTTCACCTCTTTGCCCAGGGCGAGCCCCGGGGGAACACCTCCAGGAACCTGTCCTCCGCCTCCAGCGTCCCGACGAGAAACATCCGTCCCCCTTCCGGCATCACGAAATCCACGCCCGGGTTCAGCTCCCGTCTCCCTTCCTCCTCGACCGAGATCACGGTGCAGCCGGTCCTGGTGCGGATCTTCGATTCGCCCAGGCTCCGCCCGGCGACGGAGGGCGGGATCGCCGCCGGGAACACGCGGAGCCCTTCAGCCAGCAGCAGGGTCTCGCCGCCGCGAATGAGGTTGAAGACCGTGCTCGCGCCCATCGAGGCGAAGGAGAGAACCAAGTCCGCGCCCGCGCGCGAAAGGGTCTTCACGTTGCGGTCGAAGTTGCTGCGGGCGAGGATCTGCCAGTTCTCACGCAGCTTGCGGAAAAAGATCGTGAGCGCCACGTTCGTGTCGTCATCGTGAGTCGTGATGATCACCGTGGTGGCCTCGCGGACGCCGGCCTTCTTGAGCACTTCCATCCGCGTGGCGTCGCCGATGATCGCCTCGGGGTGCTCCGCCACGCGCTCGGCGACCTTCTCGACGATGGTCGTCTGAATCCCGAGACTCTGCAGCGCGAGACTCGCGGAACGGCCGACGCGGCCGCCGCCGATGATGAGAACGCGCGGCGTGGGCGCCGCGGCGTTTGAGAACGCGTGGTTGTAACTGTCGAGCTGCTCGCGCGTGCCGGCGAGAATGAAAATCGTCTCCGTCCCGATCATCGTGTCCCGGTCCGCCACCTGGAGACGGCCATGGTCCCAGACGCCGATGACGCCGACCCCGGTGCGGTTGCGCAGCCCGCTCTCCCCCAGCGTCTGTCCGGGCAGCGGCGTGCCGAACGTCGAGGCCTCGGCGATCAGCAGCTCTCCGAGGTGGCCGATGATGTGCGCGTCCGAATCGCGGATGCTGACACGGCGAGCCAGCGCGGCTCCCATCATCTCCTCCTGCCGCAGCACGAGCGTCGCGCCGGCCAGCTCGAGCAGATCGCGAGAGGCTTCCGAGCTGGCGGTGGCCACGATGGGCACACTCTCCGACAACTCCCGCGCGGTGAAGGCGGCGTTCGTGTTGATCACGTCCGTGCGGGTCGTCACAAGCATCGCGGCCTGTTCGAGGCGCATCCGCCGGTAGGTCTCCGGATCGTCCAGATCTCCCACGCTCACCCGCACGCCGCGTTCGTCGAGCTCGAGCGCTTCCTGCAACGTCGGGCAGAGCACGACGTACGGATGCCCATACTTCTCGAGCATGGGGATGAGAGTCGTGGCGAGGGGACCGTAACTCGTGAGGATCACGTGACCGCGCGTGGACGCCGGCAGCTCGCGGGGCGCTTTCGATTCTTTCTGCGCACGCATCCACGGCGCATAGAAAAACTCGATGAACGTGAACGGGAGCAGGACCAGCATGAACGTCACGCCGGAGAAGAGCACCACCACCGAGAAGATCCGCCCCAGGTCTCCATGAAAGGTGATGTCGCCGAACCCGAGCGTCGTCATCACCGTCAGCGTCCAGTAGAACCCCGTGATCCAGGAGTGGCTCTGCCCCTCCAGTTCCATGATCAGATGGAAGAGAACGCTGTACACGATGATGAGCCCGAAGAGCACGAGCAGGAGATTCGCCAGCCTGCGCAGGTTCGCACGGCTGGTCCGGCTCTCCATCACCGTGCTCAAAACCGCGATCATGGTCTTCATCAGGTGGATTCTCTCCTGTTTTTCTCTTCCGGAACACCGGGTCGTGAATTTTCCTCTCCGCGCCGTGGCCTCCGGCCTGATTCCTCGTGGATGACGACAGTCGGCGGCGCCGCGCGATCACCGGGTGCAGAGTTAAGAGCACAGGCTCGCCACTGGGCATGACCCGCCCGTGTCTGAATATCCATCCCATTCGAGCCGATGTTATTCTTCGGCGCACACCCGTCAGGAGGAAATACCGTGGGAAACAACCCGCGAGCGCTGCTGCTCGCCCTTCTCACTGCCGTTTCTGCGATCGCGGCCGATCCGCAGGTTGCCGGTGCGAAGCCGACGATCGAGGAGAGAATCACGGCGGCCGCCATCGAGGCGAGGCTTCCGCTCTCGTTCGAGGGAACGAAATTCTCGGGGCCGGGATGGACCCGGCTCATCGAGGAACGGCGCGCGGCGCAGTTTTTCCTGATCGGCGAGGAGCACGGGATCGCGGAGAATCCGCAACTCGCCGCGGCGCTCTTCGCCGCGCTCCAGCCCGCGGAATATTCGCGGATGGCGATCGAGGTCTCCCCTCCGATCGCGGTCTTCAATCCCTCCGCATGGTCGTATCAGCCCGCCCCGGCGAAGGACGGCTACGCCCGTCACCTCGGCCCGATCCTCGCGGCGGCCGATCCGGAGCGATTCACGCTGATCGACCTCCGCCCGCTCCGTTCCCTCCTCGCGCGCTCCGCGGCCGTCCATCCGGAGCTGCGAAGGACGGTGTTCGGGTTCGACGCCCTCCTCGTCTTCTCCGGTTCGACCGCATCATCGAATGTTCCGCGGCCCGGGACGAAGGCCGCCACACCCGCCCCGCGATGAGAAAGTGCCATGTCGCTGGGAAGTCTCTTGCTTTGTTCCAATGACTCACAACAAAGAAAGACCTCACCGGTTGCCCAGAGGAACGCATTCAAATGATGGGATACCGCGAGCGCGATCGCTCCACTTGGGAAAAGATCTTTCGGGATGCAGATGCGGGATGGCTCGCGGCGCCGCCAACTCCGCTCATGCATCGCGCTGCCGGCTTCTTCCGCGCTTCGGGAGCCAGGCGGATTCTCGACGCTGGATCAGGCTTTGGCCGATGGGCCGTGTTCCTGGTGGAGAGTCTTGGATCGCGGGTGGAAGCGCTCGACTACGCGATCGGCGGCGGAAGAATGGCGCAGGAGTTGATCGCTGGGCGGGAACTGCCGGTCGCGATTCTCTCCGGGAGCGTGACGGAACTCCCTTTCGTCGACCATTGCTTCGACGGAATCCTCGCGGTGCTCGTACTCGACAATCTCGAACGCGCTGATGCCCGCGCCTCGATGCTGGAGCTGACACGCGTCGCGCGTCCCGGCGCGGCTCTCTTCGCCGTCTTCAATCCCGGCGAGCGTCCCTCCGGGGATGGAACCAATCCGACCGCATCGTGCCACAGCGAGAGCTACACGCGCGAAGAGATCGCGCAGCTCCTTCATGGCTGGAGCATCGTGGACGAAACCATCGACGAGCACTCCCTGCGTGCATTCGGGGCGAAGCTGAATGCTTGAGATGCCCCCCCCCCCGGGGGGGCCAATCATCCGTCAGGGCCAATGGGGTCACATCTACGATATTCGAACGCTTACCATTCCGAGGAGGTTCGTGTCCGAACACCTCCTCGGAATGGAAAGATTCCGGTCCAGATCGAACATCGTAGATGTGACCCCGCTTTCCCGCGCGGACCAATCCCGCCGCCGACGCGCCGCTCGCGATCGGCGATCCGGCGGTCGAAGCCCTCCTGCGCCGCGCCTTTCCATCGGTCGCCACCTCTCCTCTCGCGCGCTCAATCTTTTTTGGGCTGCGTGACCCCCGTGAGGCGGTCCCCCGAGAAGACCAGACGGATGTCGCCGTCGGTGGTGGAGTAGATCCAGACGGTGACCCGCGCCCCCTTACCATCGATGCGCGTGGGGAATCCGATCGCGGAACGGACTTCTTTTTTCGTCAGTCCCGGCCGAAGACCGACGGTGGAATGAATCGCTCGCTTCTCCCACGCCGGCGTGGCATCATGCGCCACGCCGAAGCGGCGTGCGTTCGCTTTCTGCATCAGAATGACGAATGGAGCGACGACCTCCGTGACCGCCTCCTCGACACCTTCCGCGCTCGACCTCACGTCGAGATAGAGATAGATCGCCTTGCCGGTCGCGCGCGCGACGCGGATGGCCGTGATCATCTCGTCGGGCCTTCCCTCCTGCGGGACCATCTGCCGCTGCACGCTGACGGTCAGGTCCGACTCGCTCTCCAGGTCGACGAAGGTGAGGGGCGGAAGCGCCGCGGCGATCTGGCGCCGTGCCTCCGCGGCGAGTTCTTCATTTCCATTGGTGAAGATGAAAACCTTCACCACGTCGCGCAGATCGCGCGGCTTTCCGTACTCGGTGCGCGCTTCGACCCCGCCATGAGAACGGCCGAAAAGAACGCAGCAACTACGAGAATCGAGGAGTCTCGCATCCTGGCACCTCCAGATGGTACTCGTTTGGTCGAGCCCTCTCACTATGGCTTCGCCGCGAGAGGGGAACACCGACTCAGCTAAGCCGTTTTTCAGTTCAGCTCCGGAAAAGTGAAAGACCCGTTTCCCGGGACGAGAGCGTCTGCAGTTGATGCGGTTTCCTCAGCCGCTCCGCGGCGGCCGGGCAGCGAGAAGCCTCCTCTCAAAAACGAGAGAAGGCATCCCGCCCCGCCGGTGTCATTCTGCGAATGGATGGACGATTTGCAGGGTCGATCCGGAGCCGTTGTTCTCGAGCGTGGAGGTGTAGACGACGGCGCTGCCGCCATTGATGGTGAACATGATCATCTGATCCGGCTGGACCTCTCCGCCGAGAAGCTCGCTGACCGGTACCTGAGAGAGGGTGTTTGGAGGAAACAGGTGCGTGGCACCACGGAGATAGGTCCCATCCGGTTCGTGGATGCAGATCCAGATCGTTGCACCTGTGTCGAGCGTGCGAATGCCGACGTTCACACGGAAACGGTTCATGTCCGATGGCATCTTCACTGCGCTGAGCTCGCCGGTCTCCATGACGCTTGCCGGCTCGACCGGCGGGACGACGACGGAGCTTCCGCCGTTCTCGATCCGGAACGCCGAGGCCGGGGCCGGCCCTTCGTCCGGAACGATCTCCAGCGAGCCGACTCCCGAGACACCGATGCTCGCCAGCACGTCGGGCAGGGTCTGGCTCTCATACGGTGCAAGGCGATATGCGTACGACGGGTCGTTCTCACCTGCCGAAATCCCCGCAGGGTGGAAGAGGATATGGCCGGAGATCTCTGCGTCACCCGGATTCGACAACTGCGCCGAGGTCCGGAACGCGCTTCCATGAGCACCTTTGGTGGAGCCGGCAATCGGGATCAGAGTCGTCCGTGACCGCGTCGCTCGGTAGAGATCGGTGCCGCCGAGACCGCCCGGCCGACCGGAGAAGAAGAAAATCTCCCTTCCGTCACCCGTCATTCCCGCGCGCTGTTCTCCCGCCGTCGTATTCAGAGCGGTGACGTTCAGAGGAGTCGACCAGGGCTCCGATGTGGTTGCACGTGTCGAGCTCCAGATGTCGACGCTGCCGAGGCCACCCGCACGATTCGAAGTGAGGTAGAGCTCGAGTCCGTCCTGGCGAAACGTCGGCATGACGTCGCCGTTGCTCGTGCTCAGCTCCTGTACCACGGTCGGGCTGGAAAACTGCCCATTCGCCTGCAATGTGCTCTCATAGATGTCGTAGCTGCCCGGACCGCCGGGGCGGTCGGATCCGAAGTAAAGATTGAGTCGGCCCGTCGCCGGATCGACGAAGCCCCACGGGCCATACTCGTCATGCGGCGTGCTGAGCTCGGCGATCAGCACCGGAACTTCCCATCCGAAGTCGTCCGCTGCATTTTTGCGGACGCTCATATAGAGATCGTTGAAGCCGGGGCCGCCGGCGCGGTCGCTGGTGAAGATCATGGTGTGCCCGTCTGGCGTGAGGTAGGGCAGATGGTCATACCCCGCCGTATTGATGGAGGGGCCGAGGCTCTTCGGCTCTCCCCATGGGTCATTCTTCGAGGCTCGCTGGGTCACGTAGAGGTCGAGGAACCCGAGTCCGCCGGCTCGTGAAGAACCGAAATAGAGACTGAGCCCGGAGCCTGTGACGAAGAGACAGCTGTCGGACGCGGTGCTGTTCACGACCGGGCCGAGGTTCTCGACATGCGACCACGGCGATAGCGTCTGCGCCGGAAGAGACATGGCGACGAAGAATGAAGCGATAACCACCCAGGGGGAAAGAAAACTGCGACTTCTGGACATGAGGATCTCCTTTTCGCGGGTTCACCGCTCGTCGATGACAAACGATTGTTCTTGATGGCGACCGTCCGAACCGTCGTCGAACCCCCGGTTGGTGCCCCGGGGACGTGCGTAATCTGGGCCCTGCGGGAATGAGATTCAATTCGCGGAGCGTTCGAGACCGGTTCGCGAGACGTTCGCGCGTAAACCGTTGAACCGCAGAGGGATGCGACGAACTCTAATGCACATTCATGCGTGACGATGATCACCGGCATGTATGTCTCCCGCAGCCACAATGAGGTGATCAACCGAACAGTACGCGGTAGCAGCGCCCCGCGCCGGTGCGGCGGCGCGAGTTCTAGTTGCCGCAGGTCCTCGTGAGACCGCACGCTGATTTTTCGTCGCTTTGACCGGGAGTCGGATATGAGTGATGTCGTCTCACCGCCGATGCGGTTTGGTACGTTCACCTTCAATCCCGAGACGGGAGAGTTGGCGAAGAACGGGCACCGCATCGCGCTGCGACCTCAGGCCGCCCAGATTCTCGCCTATCTCGCCTGGCATCCCAATCAAATGGTCACCCGAGAGGACCTGCGGGGCAAGCTCTGGTCCACGACGACGTTCGTCGACTCGGATCACGGCCTCAATCTCTGCATCCACGAGATTCGTAACGCACTGCATGATGATGCAGAGAATCCGAAGTTCATCGAGACGCTCCCTCGACGCGGATACCGGTTCATCGGTGCGATCCAGACGCCACCAGGCCCGGGCTCCGAGACACGGAACATCGCGGGACCGGAGCTCCCTGAGCCACCCGAGACGACTCTCGAGAACCCGCCCTGGCTTCGATGGCTTCGCCTCGCTGCGGTCGCAGGATCCGCAGCGCTCCTCGCCACGATCCTGATTGCGTCCGCGCGCACCGGTGTGCGCGAGACGAATGCGTCCCCTCCGCCCGCCCCGCAGATCGTGGCTACGATCGCTCTTCTGCCGCTCGGCGACCCTGCGGCCCGTCCGGAGGGCGATTACTTCGCCAGTGGAGTCACCTGGGAGCTGCAGAGGCAGCTCGAGGGGATGCACGGGCTTCGGGTCATCTCCCTATGGTCGGTGCTGCACTCCAGAGAAGAAAACAAGTCGACGGCGGAGATGACCAGTGCGCTCGGAGTCTCCCATCTCGTCTCCGGTTCAGTTCTGAACGAGGGAGATCGCGTCGTTTTAAGGCTCAAGATCGTCGATGCCGGCAGCGGCATCGCACTCTGGGCCAGGCGGTACGATACGACGCTCGCCGGGCTTCCCCAATCCGAGATCGACGCCGCACGCGCGATCGCGCAGACGCTCGCCGGCACGACTGCGGCGGTGCTTCGGGAGCCCGCCGGACAGGCGCAGGTCAACGCGGAGGCTCACTCCATCCTGCTGAAGGCGATGGGGGCAGAGAATTCTGAGGACTATCAGAAGGGGCTCGAGCGCGCAGCCGCGGTCGATCCTCAGTTCGGGCTCGCCTGGAGCCTTCTCGCCGACTCGTATCTCTCCGATACCTGGTTCGATCAGAAGATGCCTCCGGTCGTCGGCTATCCGAAGGCGAAGGAGTACGCGCTCAGGGCGCTGGCGATCGACGACTCCGATTCGTCGGCACACACTACCGTGGCGGCGGTAAAGCTGCATTATGAGTGGGACTGGCCGGCAGCGGAGCGGGAGTTCAGACGCGCCATCGAGCTGAGTCCCAACGACGCCTGGGCACACCACATTTATTCTCACTACCTCCTGACCATGGATCGATTGTCCGAATCGGTCGCCGAGAGCCGGATCGCTTCGGACCTCGACCCGCTGAACCCGACCCTGTCGACATGCGTTGGATGGCACTGTCTCTTTGCACGTCAGTACGAAGATGCGATCGCGGAATGTCTCAAGCTGGTCAACGACAAGAAGGCCGGACCCGTCACCTACTACTACCTCGGCCGCGTCTACGTCCGGCAGGGAAAGCTGGCAGAGGGTATTGCCGCCCTCGAGATCGCCGACAAGAAAGCTGGCGGTCTCAATGCCGTCCTGGCCACGCTCGCCTACGCATACGGGCGTGCGGACCGCCAGTCGGACGCGCTCCGTGCGCTGGCGGTGCTGAAGGAACGAGCGAAAACCCGTTACGTCGCCGCGTTCGACATCGCAATCGTCTACGCGGGACTCGGGGACAGCGACGCCACGTTCGAATGGCTCGATCGCGCGTTTCTCGAGCGCTCGACCTGGCTGGTTCACATCAAATGGGACGACCGGTTCGCAACTGTGCGTGACGATCCGCGCTTCGTGAGCCTCCTCGCGCGCATGGGGATCCCGAACCCGAACAGCGTGCAGGAGCCCGAAACGCCCGTCCGCGAACGCTTCTCGCCGGTGGCTGCAGCGCTGTAACGCCAGCTCTGAGGCCGGAATGCACCGCGCCGCTTCGCCGGTGGATACGAGTTCTACGTCTTCGACCGCGTCTCGATCGAGAACGGCGTGAACGTCTCGTCGTTCGCGCCTTCCGGATTGCGCGGTCGACCGCTCACGAGCCCGGCCAGACGGGGGTCGGGAGACACCGCGGCGCAAAAAAGGTTGCGGCCGCGGCCCCCGCCACATAACACTACACCCGGCACTCGTCCGTCCCATGGCCACCAGACGCAACAGCTCCGACGTCATGCAGCGCATCCTCGACGCGGCGACGGACGTGTTCGCGAGCCAGGGCCTGGCGGGTGCGCGCATGGACGAGATCGCCGCGCGCGCCGGAGTGAGCAAGGCGCTCATCTACTACCACGTCCCCGACAAGGAGTCGCTCTACGCCTCCGTCATGAGTGCCACGCTCGCGCAGGCTCGGGGGGCGCTGCTGGAGGCGACCGGCCGATCGACCGACCCGGAAGAGCGCTTCCGCCTCGCGATCGGCGCCATCGCGGGGCTCGCGGAGACCTTCCCCCACTTCGGCCCGCTGATGCTGCGCGAGATCGCGACTGGCGGCGCAGGCCTTCCCGACGAGATCGTTGCGGAGATGCGAAGGGTCTTCGGCGTGATCGGTGAGATCCTCGGGGCTGGAGTCGCCGCCGGTACGTTCCGGCCGACCGACCCGGTGGTCGCGCACATGCTGATCGCGGGAGGCGTGCTGGTGCTCAGCGCGGGGGCCCCGATCCGTCGCCGGGTGCGCGGCGAGAGCGGAGGGCGCGATGAGGGGGCGGTCCCCGACGTAGTCGCGTCGCTTCTGCTCGACGGCATCCGGCTTCCGGCTGCGCGGCGGGCGCGGGCGAAGAAAACGAAGTGATTCCCAAAGTGAGGGTTGACACAGGCCGCTTGGCGGCCTATGTTGACTGACTAGTCAGTCAGACTGACTGGTTAGTACAGACATGGTAAGGCGAAACGCTCCACCCCGACCCTCTCTCCGACGACGCGTCCTCCGCGCCGCCACGGCCGAGTTCTCCGCGGCCGGCTTTGCGGCCGCCCGCCTCGACCCCATCGCCGCCGGGGCCGGCGTCGATCTCGGTACGATCCGTCGCCTCCTCGGCGACAAGGACGAGCTCTACGCCACCGTGCTCCTCGACGTCCTCGCCGAGGCGATCTCCGATCTGCTGCTCGACGGGGTCCGCCCTCACGACAGGAAATCGCGCCATGCCGCCACCGGAGGAGAGCGATGAGTCTCCCGCCCGCCCGAGCTCCGCGCTGGAATCGAGGAACCTTATGATCACGAACTCACCCAACCCCACCCCACGCGAGCGCATCCTCGCTGCCGCCGGCGACATTTTCGCCCGCTCCGGCTACGACGGCGCGCGCGTCGACGAGATCGCCACCCGCGCCGGCGTGAACAAGGCGATGGTCTACTACCACG
>JBHEOL010000020.1:0-7151 GCA_046261635.1 Thermoanaerobaculia bacterium
GCCAGGGGCCAGGGGCTAGGGGCCAGGGAGGGCGCGAGGGGCGGGGGCGCGAGGGGCGAGGGATGACGCACGAGCCGCTTCGGGTCCCCCCGCGCCTCGAGGCCGGGGCGATGGGACGACGAAGTGTCTATAATTCACGTCCGTTGATGCAGGAGAAGGTGACCGAGAGCCTGCTCGGCAGGCAGCCGCACGCCCGCCTCCTTCGATATCTCGCAGCCACTCCGGCCGGACTCGAGCAGTCGTTTCTGACTGAGGGCGAGCTGGCGGCGGCGAGCGATCTCGAAGGAGCGGGGATCGTCAGCGTGTCCTCGCGGCGTCTGGAGCTCACTTCCGCCGGGCGGGAGACGCTCGAGGGGAGGCGTGATCTGCTCAAGGCGATCGACGCCGGGTTCAGCCTCGGGGAATCGGAGCTGCTCGAGAGCCGCCTCTCCTTTCTCAACAATCTCAGCGAGGCCGCCCAGCAGCGGCGAACCGTCGCGGACCTGTTCCGATCCTCCTTCACCATTCTCTACGACGCGATCCCGTACGACGTCGGTGTGGCGGTCCTGCTCGAGCAGAACCTCGATGTGTACGTCACCCGGCGCGTCGGAGTCGAGGAGCCGCTCTCCGAGCGGTTCGCGACCGAAGTGAAGAAGTCGATGCACGAGCTGCTCGACGTCTCGTTCGGTGAAACGGACCTCGTCATCCAGGGAAACTTCAGCGACCTTCCGCAGCAGAGCGAAAAGGATGACGAGCCTTACCGTCACGTCGTCGCCACCCTTCTTCGGCAGCAGAGCCGGACCGCCGGAGTGCTCGCGCTCTTCTCGTCGCGGCCTTTTTCGCCGGAAGCCCGGCAGTTGATCGGCCTGCTCAGCTCCCAGGTCTCTCTCGTGCTGGCGGGCATCCGGAACGCGGAGAGAATTCAGAACCTCGCCGATACCGACGACCTCACCGGGATCTGGAACAAGCGGTGGCTTCGCCGGCAGCTTCCGAACGAGATCGATCGCGCCAGGATCTATGGCATTCCGCTTTCGCTCGCGATGCTCGACATCGACGACTTCAAGGTCATCAACGACACTTTCGGGCATGTCATGGGAGACGTGCTCCTCTCCGAGCTGTGTGGTACGGTCCGGGAGACGCTGCGCCCTCCCGACATGCTGGCTCGGTTCGGGGGTGACGAGTTCGCGGTGGTGCTGCCGCACAGCGATCTCCAGGGAGCGAGGGCGGTTGCGGAGCGGATCCTTCAGCGCGCCCGGGATCTCCGGCTCCTGGCCAGCGACGGGACGACCGAGGTGCGGTGCAGCGTCTCGGTCGGACTGGCGACGTACGTGCCCGACATGACGGCGGCGGAGCTGATCCACAGCGCCGACGAACGGCTCTATGACTCGAAACGGTACGGGAAAAATCGGATAGCGTGGTGATATGAGGCATCTTGTCGCGAACTGGAAAATGAACCTTCCCAAGGAGGGGATCCCCCTCTATCTCGAGAGTCTCCAGGCCCGGCCCGACTGGCAGGGCGTCGAGGTCTCCCTCGCGGTGCCCGCGCCGCTCCTGGTTCCGCTCCGCGACCGGCTCGCCGGCGCGGCCCGTCTCGGCGCGCAAAACGTCTCCGAGCATCCCTCGGGGGCGTTCACCGGCGAGGTCTCGGTGGCGATGCTCGCCGAGGCCGGCGCCGAGTTCGTCCTCGTCGGGCACTCGGAGCGCCGTGCTCTCTTCGGCGAGACGGACGAGCTCGTCGCCAGGAAAGCGGTCGCCGTCCTCGCCAGCCCCCTCGAGCTCCTTCTCTGTGTCGGCGAGGACCTCGAAACGCGCGAGGCCGGCCGCACCGTCGAGCTTCTCGAAGGGCAACTCACCGCCGTCTTCTCGGCCGTCAAATCGCTTCCCGACCGGATGCTCATCGCCTACGAGCCGGTCTGGGCGATCGGAACGGGGAAAAACGCCACTCCGCAGATGGCGGCCGACACCCACCGGCAGATCCGCGAGATCGTCGCCCGGCTCTCGACCGGCAAGACCACCCCAGTGATCCTCTACGGCGGAAGCGTCAAACCATCGAATGCAGCCGAGCTCGCAGCCGAATCGGAGATCGAGGGATTTCTCGTCGGCGGCGCCAGCCTGCAGGCGAAGGACTTTCTCGCGATCGGAGGGGCATTGGAAGAAAGGGGCTAGGGGTTAGAAGCAGGGGCCAGGGACCAGGGGCTAGGAAAAGCAAGAACAAGATCGCCTTGAAGAGTCGTCACCCCGGTGAATTTGCCTTTGCCTTTCCTGGCCCCTAGCCCCTGGTCCCTAGCCCCTGCTTCTCTCGGGAAGAATTCTTGCGGCTCGCAGGTTCTGCACACGGTCGGGTCCTCCCGGCGGGAGACTTCTGCATTGATTTATTTCATCATTACCTTACACGTCATCGTCAGCCTCTTCCTGATCCTCGTCGTCCTGCTCCAGCAGGGGAAGGGGGCGGATCTCGCGGGAGCATTCGGCGGAGGTGGCTCTCAGACCTTCTTCGGCGCCCGGGGAGCCACCACGGTGCTGCACAAGCTGACGGTCATCGGGTTCATACTCTTCGTCGTGATCTGTATGACCCTCTCCGTCCTGCAGATACGGCCGAGATCGTCGGTCATGCAGGGGGCAACTCCCGCGGCGCCCACCGCTCCGGCGCCCGCGCCGCAGCAGACTCCGCAGCAGTAAGTTCCTTTCAACGCCAGCCCAAGTGGCGGAATTGGTAGACGCGCACGTTTGAGGGGCGTGTGGAGTAATCCGTGCCGGTTCGAGTCCGGCCTTGGGCACCATGAAGGCTCGCGAGAGATCGCGAGCCTTCTCCATTTACGCCTGGGGGCGTCATCCGTCCCGCTCCACTCTCGCCCCTCCCTCGACTACAATCCCCCCATGACCGAACAGCCGACCCCGAAAGCACCCGCTCAGAGCCTCGAGCTCCTCCGTGGACTCGTCAACGAGCTCCTCCGGTCGCTCCGCGAGGGGGAGGGCGACGCCGACAAGCGCCGCCAGGTCGAGGAGTGGCTTCGGCTCGTCTCGGACAAGTATCCCGATTTCAAGATCGAGTCGGGGCTTCGCGACTACTATCTCGCCGAGGCCGGGCGTTACCGTGCCGAGTTCGACAAAGCCGATGATCTCACCCAGAAACTCGCTCTCGGCCGCTCGGTCGAGTCGTATCTCGACAAGGCGGTCGATTACGCCGCCCGCGCCTCTCGCTGACCTCGGATAGAATCGGAGCCGTGAAAGTCCTGATCGCCAACCGGGGCGAGATCGCGGTGAGGATCATCCGAGCCTGCCGCGAGCTCGGGTTTCCGACCGTTTCCGTCTACTCCGAAGCCGACCGCGCGGCGCTGCACGCCATCGCCGCCGATGAAGCGGTCCTCATCGGACCCGCCCCCTCGAGAGAGAGCTATCTCAGGATCGACCGCATCATCGAGGCCGCCCGCCAGACGGGCGCCGAGGCGGTTCATCCGGGGTACGGCTTTCTCGCGGAGAACGCCGAACTGGCCGAAGCCTGCACGGCTGCCGGCCTGATCTTCATCGGCCCCTCGGCCGAGGCGATCCGTTCGATGGGCTCGAAAACCGAGTCGCGCAAGCGGATGAAGGCCGCGGGCGTCCCGATCGTTCCGGGCCTCGAGGAAGCGGTCGGCTCCTGGGAGGAGGTCCGCGATTTCGCCAGCCAGTCCGGCTACCCGGTGATGCTGAAGGCGACCGCCGGCGGGGGCGGGAAGGGGATGCGCCAGGTCGAGCGGGAGGAAGATCTCCGCGCTGCGTTCGAGAGGGTGCAGAGCGAGGCGAGCTCCTTCTTCGGCGATGGGTCGCTGTACGCCGAGAAGGTCATCGCGAGCCCTCGCCACATCGAAGTCCAGGTGCTCGGCGACCGGCACGGCAACCTCGTTCACCTCGGCGAGCGTGAGTGCACTCTGCAGCGGCGGCATCAGAAGGTGGTCGAGGAGTGCCCCTCTCCCGTCGTGGACGAGAAGCTCCGGGCGGCGCTCGGCGAGGCCGGCGTGCGGGCCGCCCGCGCGGTCGCTTACGACTCGGCCGGCACGGTCGAGTTCCTCATGGGACCCGATCGCGATTTCTACTTCCTCGAAATGAACACGCGGCTCCAGGTCGAGCACCCCGTGACCGAAGAGGTCTACGGAGTCGATCTCGTCAAGGAGCAGATCCGCTCGGCCATGGGCGAGAAGCTCCGGCTGCGTCAGGAGGACCTCGTTCCGCGCCGGCATTCGATCGAGTGTCGCGTCTACGCCGAGGATCCGTTCCAGAACTTCGCACCCTCGCCGGGCCACATCCGGTTCCTCTACCTTCCGCAGGGACCGGGGATCCGGAACGACAACGGTGTGTACGCCGGCTACGACGTTCCGCTTCACTACGACCCGATGCTTTCGAAGCTGATCGCCACCGGCTCCAACCGGGAAGAAGCGATCGCCCGGATGCGCCGCGCCCTGCGGGAGTATCGCGTGGAGGGAATCGAGACATCGATCCCGTTCTACTCGGCGCTGCTGGCGACGCCCGAGTTCGAGCGGGCGGACTTCGATACCGGATTCATCGAGCGGTTCCTCGCCGCGCGCGGAATCGATCGGATCGAACCGGAGATCGCCGAGATGGCGATCGCCGTCGCGGCCATTCTCGAGTTCGAAGCGGTGCAGGACGTGAAGCTTCCGGAGGGAGGCGCCTCGCGCTGGCGCGAGGTGGGCCGGCTCGAGGCCACGGGAAGGAAGAGCCGATGAAACTCCTCGCCATGTTTCATGGAGAAGAAATCCCCGTCGTGGTCGAGCGCTACGGCACCGGCTACCGCGTGCAGCTGCGCGACCGCGAGCTGATCGCCGACATGGTCACGGCCGGTGAGAGCCTGCGGACCCTCCGGTTCGAGGATGGCCGGCAGGAGGTCTTCCTGTTCCATCGCGAGCAAGGGGACTACAGGATCAGCATCGCGGGGCAGAAGGTGGCGGTCGAGGTGAGGGATCCGCTCACCGCGCGGCGGTTGCGCGAGGGAGCGGGAGCCTCGGCGGAGTCGGTGGTCAGGGCGCTCATGCCGGGACGCGTGGTCCGTCTCTCGGTCGCGCCCGGGGACGAGGTGCAGCGCGGCCAGGGGCTCCTGATTCTCGAAGCGATGAAGATGGAGAACGAGATCACCGCGCCGCGGGACGGGCGGATCGCTCTCGTTCATGTCGAGGCGGGATCCACCGTGGACGGCGGCGCGCCTCTGGTGACGTTCGAATGAGCCCGGCAGGCGACGGAGGGATGATGATCGTCACGGCAAAGCTCGATTTCTCGGCAGCGCATCGTCTGCACAATCCCGACCGCGACGCGGAGTGGAACCGCCGCGTGTACGACAAGTGCGACAACCCCGGCGGGCACGGCCACAACTACATCATCGAGGTCAGTGTCGAGGGAGAGATCGATCCGGAGACCGGGATGGTGATCGACCTCAAGCACCTGAAGGACATCATGCGCGAGCGCGTGGTGCACCGGGTCGACCACAAGAACCTGAACAGCGACGTCGACTTCCTGCGCGGCATCATCCCGACCGCGGAGAACCTCGCCCGCGCTTTCTGGCGCGAGCTCGAAGGGGCGATTCCGCACGGCCGGCTCTCCCGGATCATTCTGCACGAGACCGAGCGGAACTCGGTGACCTATGGAGGCGAGCCGCGATGAACTACGATCTTGCGATGCGTGCGCTGGAGGGCCTCGCGCGCGAGCGAATGGAGGTCGTCAGCGAAGGCGCGGAGATCCGGATCTCGGGCGGCGCCGGGGCCTTCCGCGAGCTCGCCCGCCTCTGCCTTCTGCTCGGCCAGGACGACACGGCGAGCGGCGAGAGTCTCACCCTCGACCCGGGCGTCCACGCGACCGGCGACTCCTCACGCGTCACGCTGCAGCGCTCCGGCCAGCCCTCGTAAGGTGGCCACGGCTTTCCAGCCGTGGGTCTGAACGGTTGAACCACGAGCCACGGCTGGAAAGCCGTGGCCACTACGAGTAGCGCAGCAGCGAATGCACTTCCGCGCCGTGGAGGCGGCTTCTGCCGCCGAGGAACTCGAGCTCGATGACGACCGCGATGCCGTGAACGCTCGCGCCGAACAGGTCCATCAGCGCGCGCGCGGCCGACGCCGTTCCGCCCGTCGCCAGGACGTCGTCGACGATCAGCACCCGGTCCGAGCTCCTGATCGCATCGTCGTGGACCTCGAGGGCATCTGATCCATACTCGAGCTCGTACTCGTAACGGTGCGTAGTCCACGGCAGCTTTTTCGGCTTCCGGATCGGGACGAAGCCGCAGTCCATACGCCGCGCGAGTGCGCCGCCGAAGATGAAGCCGCGCGACTCGATTCCCGCGATGTGCGTGATCCCGGAGCCGATGAACGGTTCGGCGAGCAGCTCGATGGTCTGCTCGAACGCGCGCGAGGAAGCGAGCAGCGGGGTGATGTCCTTGAAAAGAATGCCGGGCTTCGGAAAGTCCGGCACATCCCGGATGAACTCAGTCAGATCGAGCTCGTACTTCGTCATCAGAACTTAACGTCGAAGTCCCCGAATTTTCCCCGGAACTCCTTGCGCTCCTGGTCGATCCTGCTGACCTCCGCGTAACGCGGCCCCTCGCGGAGCTCCTCGATCCATTCCGAGATCGCATCGGCCTCGCCCTCGACGCCAGCCTCGACCGAGCCGTCCCGCAGGTTCTGAATGTAGCCCTTGAGCCCGAGCCTCCGGGCGATCCGCGTGGCGAAGAACCGATACCCCACGCCCTGGACCTTCCCGTGGATTTTCACCAGCCGCATTTCCTTCATTCCATCAGCCTCGCGCAATCGTCATCATATCAGTGGCGGAGGATCCTTTTCTCAGCTGTCGTCCAGAGTCCCCAGGCGGAGGATGAATCCTCCGCCACTTCATTTCTTCGTCGATTTTCGAGCTTTGATCTTCGTTGCTTCCAGTTGGAGGGTCACCTCGGCGAGCTGTTTCTCGAGCTGCTCGATCCGGGCGCGATCCTCCAGGCGCTCGGCGGATTCCTGCAGCTCGGCGGCCATCCTCTCCTCGGAGGCCTCCCCACGCCCCTGCTCCCCCTGCTCGATCGCCGCGACCCGTTTCTCCAGGGCCGCGCGCTCCCGCTGTTCGATCCGGAAGAGGGCGAACGCCGCGGCCGCGGCGGCGTCCGTCCGCGGATAGTTCTCGAGGACCTCGAGAAACTTCCCCCG
>JBHEOL010000035.1:0-7734 GCA_046261635.1 Thermoanaerobaculia bacterium
GTCGACGGGCGCGCGAAGCTGGTCGTCGCGAATTTGAACGACGACGCGGCCGTCGAGCTCGTCCGTCGCGGAGGGTTCGATCTAGTGAATCATCACGCGGCGCAGATCGACGTTCGCGTCTCGGTGAAGGACCCGGCGTTCGACGCGCAGACGAACGTGGTCGGCTCTCTGAAACTGATCCAGGCGGCGCTCGAGTCGGGGGTGAAGAAGATCGTCTTCGCCTCGAGCGGGGGCGCCGGCTACGGGGAGCCCGAGTTCTATCCGCAGACCGAGGAGCATTCGACGCGGCCGATCTCCCCGTACGGCTGCGCGAAGATCGCCATCGAGCAGTACCTCTTCTATTACAGGGCGATCCATGGCCTTCCGTCCGCCTGGATGCGGTACGCGAACGTGTACGGGCCGCGGCAGCGGAAGGACGGGGAGGCGGGGGTGATCGCGATCTTCGCCGGCAAGCTGCTCGCGGGCGAGACGGCGACGATCAATGGCGACGGGGAGCAGACGCGCGACTACGTCTACGTCGGCGATGTCGTCCGGGCGAACATGGCGGTCTCCGAGTCGGAGCTCGAGGGCCCCTTCAACGTCGGAACGGGGATCGAGACGAGCGTCAACGAGCTCTGGGCCGGCATCCAGAAGGCCGCCGGCCGCCAGGGGACGGCGGTCCACGCCCCGGCAAAGCTCGGCGAACAGCGCCGCAGCGTGTTGGATGGCTCGAAGCTACGGAAAGCCGCGGGATTGCCGGAGCCGGTGGGGCTGGAGGAAGGGCTGCGGGAGACGGTGGAGTGGGTGGCCACGGCTTTCTAGCCGTGGCTCGTGGTTAAGGCCAAAAGGTCCCACGGCTGGAAAGCCGTGGCCACCACCTGTAGACACCCTGCCAGGCGCGCAGAGACGCCCACGCTAACTCACTGATTCAGCGCTGGATCGCCGCGTACCCCGAAGTCAATTCTTCAGCCAGTAGCCCGCGTTGACGTTAGTTCCTCTCTCGAGCCACCCTCGGGCCGTGCTGCAGGATGGATTCTTCAAGCCTGATGGTGAGGTGCTGGTTCGCAGAGGCGATCTCCCGCATTGGCGGCAGGACGGTGCTCTCTATTTCGTGACGTTCCGTCTGAGTGATTCGCTCCCGGGAGATCTGCTGGAACGCTGGCGAAGGCAAAGGGACCGGGTGGCTGGAGCTCCACCCAAACCCGACACCATGTCAGATGGAGGACTTTGCGAGGATGTATCGCGGTCGAATCGAGCGATGGCTCGATCGTGGTAACGGCTCGTGCGCACTCCGGGAAGAAGGGGCGAAGAGTGTCGTCGAGAAGGCGCTCCGGCATTTCGACGGCGTACGATACGAGCTCGGTAAGTTCGCGATTGCTGGAAACCACGTCCACTCCACCGTCTGGACTCTTCCCGGCGTTGATCTTTCGGATGTGCTCCAGTCGTGGAAGGGATTCACGGCCTGGCGGATCGACAGGCTTCCCGGCTTCAAAGTGCGACCTCCCGATCTGCGCGGCTGCCTCTGGCAGAAGGAATCGTTCGATCACATCGTTCGAGGCCAGTCCGATCTGGACCGTATCCATCGATACATCGAAAACCACGACAGAAAGTGAGATTAGAGTGGTGTGGCCACGGCTTTCCAGCCGTGGCATCGTGCAGGCTGCGAGTCTGTGGGGAGAAGACAGAAAGGGTCGGACCTTCGGGTTGGGTTCTATTTTTACGATCTGGAAGCTGGCACGAGCCGCGGCTGGAAAGCCGCGGCCACCTACATCGTCAGCCTGAGCAGGTCGAGGGCCATCTGGGTCGAGTAGAACTTCACCATTTCGCGGGAGCCGACGAAGAGGTATTTCCGGTGGTGGCTTCCGTGGCGGTCGGCGACGGCGATGTGGACGGTGCCGACCGGCTTCTTCGCGGTGCCGCCGGTGGGGCCCGCGATGCCGGTGATGCCGATTCCCCAGGTGGTGTTGAACCTTCTCCGGACGCCGCTCGCCATGTCGCGCGCGACCTCCTCGGAGACCTCGCCGTGCTCCTCGATCAGCTTCGGGTCGACGCCGACGAGGAAGAGCTTCGCGTCGCCGGAGTAGGCGACCGCGCCCCCGAGAAAGTAGGCGGAACTTCCCGAGATGTCGGTGATCCGCGAGGCGAGAAGCCCGCCCGTGCACGATTCGGCCGTGGAGACGGTCTCCCCGCGCGAGGCGAGCTGCCTCCCGACGACCTGCTCGAGCGTCTCGTCGTCGAGGCCGAACACGCGCTCGCCGAAGATGTCGCGCAGTTCCTTCTCCATCTGGATCAGTTTCGGGTAGGCGTCGTCCGCGGCGCCGTCCGCGCGGAGGTGGACCTGAATCTCGCCGCGCGAGGCGAGGACGGTGATCGCGTCGTCGTGATGCCTGTCGTAGAAGGGGAGGAGCTTCTCCTCCACCGCCGATTCCGTCAGGCCGACCACGCGGACCGTGCGGCGGTGGATCGTCGATACCGAGGCGCTTCGCAGCCAGGGATCGAGCTCGCCGTCCACCATCGCGAGCAGCTCGTTCGGCACGCCGGGAAGGACCCACACGTGCTTCGGACGGTTGTCCCAGTTGACGTTGAGATGAAACCCGGGAGCGGTGCCGCCTCGGTTGAACAGCGTGCGCTGGCCGGGGAAGACGAGCGCCTGCCTCCGGTTGACCTCCGGCATCTCCATATCGCGATCTGAGAACAGCTTGCGGATGTGCTCGAGAATCCGCTCGTCCTCGCGCAGCGGAATGGCGAGAACGTCCGAGATCACCTTCTTGGTCAGGTCGTCCATGGTGGGGCCGAGCCCTCCCGAGGTGATGACGATGTCGTGGCGCGAGAGGGCGTCGCGAAGCTCCTCCGCGATGATCGTCTCGTCGTCGGGCAGGACGTACTTGCGGCAGAGCGTGACGCCGTACCGCTCGAGCGATCGCGTGATCGCGAGCGAGTTCGTATCGAGGTACGTGTGGCCGAGAAGCTCGGTTCCGATGGCGAAGATTGCTGCCTTCATGAGAGGGTCCCTTCGAGAAATTTGGTTGTTCGCATTTTGAGATCCTTCGTCGGCTGCGCCTCCTCAGGATGACTCGGGGCCGGATGCGCCTTCTCACGTTGATCAGCTCACGCGCGTACGCTGGCCTTCGAGCTCATCCCATTCGCTGTACAGCTGTTCGAGCTCGGACCGGAGAGCCGCCGATTTCTCCTGCAGGAGTCGGACCCGCTCGCCGTCTTTCCAGATATTCTCCTCGCAGAGCTCCCGGTCATTCGACTCGATGGTCGCCTCCGCGGTCGCGATCCGGGCCTGGATCGCGGCGATCCGCTCCTCGACCCGCCGTAGCTCGCGCTCCCGGTGCTTCTGCTCCTCGCGGGAGAGCTGCGCCACCTTCGACGGCTCCGGTGCCTTCGCAACGAGTGGACTCCCCGCTTCGGCCGCAGCCATCCGTTCCACGACCTGCGAGTAGTTCCCCACGTGCACCTCGGCCTCGCCGTCTTCGACGATGACCAGGTGCTCGGCGATCCGGTCGATGAAGTAGCGGTCGTGCGAGACGACGATCAGCGCCCCGGTGAATCCTTCGAGCGCTTCCTCGAGCGCCTCGCGTGTGTAGACGTCGAGATGGTTCGTCGGCTCGTCCAGCAGGAGGAGGTTGCCGCCGACGTACATGATCTTCGCGAGGGCGAGCCGCCCCTTCTCACCGCCCGAAAGCGCGCTGACCTTCTTGTTGACGTCTTCGTCGAAGAAGGAGAAGCGGGCGAGATAGCTGCGCGCCTGCTCCTCGGACTGGCCGTGATCGAGATCCCAGATCTCGTCGAGCACGCGCGCCTCCGGGCGGAGGTCGCCGAGGGTCTGGTCGTAGTAGCCGGTCTGGATTCCGTGGCCGTAGCGGAGCTCTCCGCCGTGCGGATGGAGCCTGCCGGCGAGAGTCTTGAGGAGCGTCGACTTCCCGGAGCCGTTCGGCCCCATGATCGCGTAGCGCTCGCCGCGGCGGATGTTGAGATCGACGTCCCGCACGATCGTCGCGGCGGGGGCTGTCGTCCCTGGCTGCCCGTGCGACGGAGCGGCATCCGCTCCGGGTGCGACAGACCCTTTCTCGTACCCCACGGCCAGCTTCTCGGCGACGAGGGCGATCGCGCCCGAGCGCGGGCCGGCGTCGAGCCGGAATTTCGCCAGCGTCTCATCCGTCTGCGGCCGCTCGGCCAGCTCGATCTTGTCGAGCATCTTCCGGCGCGACTGCGCCTGTTTGGTCTTCTGTCCCGCGATGTTGCGCCGGATGAAGTCCTGCGTTTTTTCGATGTAATCCTGTTGGCGCTCGAACTCGACGCGCATCTGCTCCATCCGCTCACCCCGCTGCCGGATGAAGCGGTCGTAGTTGCCGTGATACTCGATGAGCTGGCCGTGGGTCAGCTCGACGATCTTCGAAACGGTGCGGTTGAGGAACCAGCGATCATGCGAAATGACGAGATAGGCGCCCTTGTAGGATCCGAGGAACTCCTCGAGGAACTCGATGCCGCGGAGGTCGAGGTGATTGGTCGGCTCGTCGAGGAGGAGCACGTCGACCTTCGACAGGAGCATCCGAGCGAGCATCGCGCGGTTCTGCTGGCCACCGCTGAACCGGACGATCGGGCGCTCCCAGTCCTGCTTCACGAACCCGACTCCGGTCAGCACGCGCTCGACCTCGGAGTGGATGGTGTAGCCGTCGTGGTGCTCGTACTCGTGCTGGAGCTCGGAGTACTTCTCGAGCAGCCCGTCGTGGTCCTTTTCAGCGGGGTCGGCGAGGCGATGCTCGAGATCGCGCATCTTCCGCTCGATTGCGAGGACGTCGGCGAAGGCGGAGAGGACGAAGTCGAAGAGGGACGCGTCGCGGGAGGCCTCGAGGTGCTGCCCGAGGTGGCCGATCCGGAGCCCGGAAAGGCGGAAGACGTTTCCCTTCTCGGGGTCTTCCTGGCCGAGGAGGATGCGGAAGAGCGTGGTCTTCCCGGCTCCGTTGCGGCCGACGAGCCCGACCCGCTCGCCCGGGTTGTGCTGCCAGGTCGCGCCGCGGAGGATGTCGTGCGGGCCGTAGGATTTATGGAGATTTTCGAATCGGTAGAGCATTCCGCCGGGGAGAACGGCGAGGGCGGGGCTTCGGATTCCGCGAGGGGGGGAGGGGGGCGATAGGACGAATAGGACTTATAGGACGAATAGGACCTATAGGACGGAGAGACACGACGGGCCGGGTAGCGGCTTTGAATGACAGCCGCTCCCCCCGCCCGTTCTACCTATTCGTCCTATCTGTCCTATTCGTCCTATTCGTCCTATCCTTGTCCTCATGCGACTCGCCGTCAACATCGACCACATTGCCACCCTTCGCCAGGTCCGGAAGGCCGACGAGCCCGACCCGGTCGTTGCGGCCGCGCTCTGCGAGCTGGCCGGGGCGGTGGGGATCACCGTGCACATGCGCGGAGACCGGCGCCACATCCAGGAGCGCGACGTGGAGTTGCTCCGGCAGACGGTCGGGACGTGGCTGAACGTCGAGATGGCGGCCACGCGCGAGATGGTCCGGCTGGCGCAGCAGCTCAAGCCGCACCGGGTGACGCTCGTGCCGGAGCGGCGGGAGGAGCTGACGACCGAGGGTGGGCTCGATGTGGTGCTCCACACGGGGAACGTGGACGGGGCAGTGCGCGAGCTGGTGGGGTCGGGGATCGAGGTCTCGATCTTCGTCGACCCCGATCTCGAGCAGGTACGCGCCTGTCACCGCGTCGGCGCGCCGGCGCTCGAGATCAACACCGGAAAGTTCGCCGAGCAGTGGCGCGACCCGAAGAGCTCGCGCGAGCAGATCGAGAAGATCGAGAATGCCGCGCGCGCGGCGAAGAAGCTCGGCATGCGCGTCTTTGCCGGGCACGGCCTGACCTATCGCAACATCCACCCCATCACCCGCATCCAGGAGATCGAGGAGCTCAACATCGGACACTCGATCATCGCGCGGGCGAGTTTGGTGGGGCTGGAGAGAGCGGTACGGGAGATGATCGCGTTGCTCTCCTAGGAAAAGGCAAGGCAGAAGGCAGAAGGCAGAAGGCAGAAGTGAAAGCAAGGCAGAAGTAAGACCAAGAGCAACAGCAAGAGGCACCAGAAGGGCTTGTCGCACTTCCAGGCTTCCGGCTTTTGACTTTACTTCTGCCTTCTGCCTTCTGCCTTCTGCCTTGCTTTCACTTCTGCCTTCTGCCTTCTGCCCTGCTTCCTCGCCCCTCGCCCCTATCCTTTCCTCATCAACATGATGTTCGACAGCACGTCGTTGAACAGCACGACGATCATCAGCGTTGCGAGGAAGGCGAAGCCGATGCGGAAGAGCCGTTCCTTCGCGTTGAGGGAGAGATCCTTTCCGGCGATTCCTTCGAACAGGAGGATGAAGATGTGCCCTCCGTCGAGGACCGGGATCGGGAGGAGATTGAGGACTCCGAGCTGCAGCGAGATCGTCGCCATCAGGAAGATGACGGCCTGCCATCCCGTCCGCAGCATCTCGCCCGAGATGCGCGCGATCGAGATCGGTCCGCTGAAGTCCTTCACGCTCCCCTCGGCCTTGAACATCCGGCCGATGACGGCGAACGTGTAGCGCACCATCTTCCAGTTCTGCTCGACGCTTTCGACCACGGCTTCGCCCGGGCCGAGCTTCTCGACCCGCGTCGGCGGTATGAACCCGGGATAGACCTCCGATTCCTTCTTCATCGGGGGGAGCGTGAGGCTCAGTGTCTCGGCGCCCCGCTGCACGACGATCGGGACCGCGCGCCCCTTCCGGTCGGTCAGGATCTCCTCGAGATCCGACAGGTGCGCCACGCGCCGCTTGTCCGCTTCGACGATCCGGTCGCCCGGCTGCAGCCCGGCTGCCTCGGCGGCGCTCTCCGGGATCACCTTCCCGACCTCGGCGGAGATCCACGGGCCGATGCCGGCGAGGCCCGTCATGCCGTACTCGGTCTCCACGCGCTCGGGTGTCAGGATCGTCCGCTCGCGCTGCCCGTTGCGGATGAAGTGAACCGGGATCTTGACGCCCGGGCTCATGCTGATCGCGAGGCGAAGGTCGTCCCACGAATCGATCGGGTCCCCCGCGACCTCGACGATGCGGTCGCCCATCCGGAGGCCGGCGGCCTGCGCCGGCTTTCCTTCCGCGACGCTTCCGATCACCGCGTTCGAGTCGCGCAGGACCTCGCGGCCGCCCATGAGAAGGGCGGCGAGAAAGACGATCGCGATCACGATGTTCACGGCCGGGCCGGCGACGAGGATGAGGAAGCGCTGCCACTTCGGCCGCGACAGGAACTCGTCGGGACCTCCCTCGCGGTCTTCCTCCGGCACGTCTCCCGCCATCCGGACGTAACCGCCCAGGGGGACGAGCGAGATGCGGTAATCGGTGTCGCCGCGCTGGAAGCCGAACAGGCGCTTGCCGAAGCCGAAGGAGAAGACGAGAACCCGGACCTTGAACAGCTTCGCCATCATGAAATGGCCGGCCTCATGCGCGAAGATCAGGAAGCCGAGGACGATGACGAACGCGAAGATGTTGGTAACGATGTTGGAGGCCACGGGTAGGGAAAACCCGAAAAGGCGCGGGAAAATCCAGCGAAAGGAAAAGTCAGAAGGCAGAAGGCAGAAGGCAGAAGAAGAGGCGAAGTCAGAAGGCAGAAGGCAGAAGGAAAGGCCGTCATCCTGAGGGAGCGCCGCGGAAAGGGAAACAGTCCGCTGCCGGTGGGCGCGACCGAAGGATCTCAGGATTGCAGGATCCCGCCACCTGCCCGTTTCCCCCA
>JBHEOL010000051.1:0-5529 GCA_046261635.1 Thermoanaerobaculia bacterium
GAGGACGGCTCTTTCCACGGAATCGACGGCAGCCCCGACTACGTCCGCAACGCCTGCGACGCATCGCTCCGGCGCCTCGGCATCGACACCATCGACCTCTACTACCAGCACCGCGTCGACACGAAGACTCCGATCGAGGAAACGATCGGCGCGATGGCCGAACTGGTGCGGGCCGGAAAGGTCCGCTACCTCGGCCTCTCCGAAGCCGCTCCTCGGACGATCCGGCGCGCGCACGTCACGCATCCGATCAGCGCCCTCCAGACCGAGTACTCCCTCTGGAGCCGCGAGCCCGAGGACGAGATCCTCGCGACGGTGCGCGACCTCGGAATCGGCTTCGTCGCCTATAGCCCGCTCGGACGCGGATTCCTCACCGGGCGATACCGCTCGGTCGACGACCTAGAGCCGTACGACTACCGTCGCAAAGCGCCCCGGTTTCAGGGAGACAACTTCCGGAAAAACCTCCTCCTCGTGGAGAAGATCGAAGAGCTGGCTCGACGGAAACGGGTGACGCCTTCGCAGCTCGCGCTCGCATGGGTCCTGCGGCAGGGAGAGGATATCGTCCCGATCCCGGGCACGAAGCACGTCCGCTACCTCGAGGAGAACGTCCATGCGCTCGAGATCGAGCTGACCGACGAGGAGCTCCGCGAGATCGATACCATCGCTCCGAAGGGAATCGCGGTCGGAGAACGCTACCCCGACATGAGCAGCGTGAACCGGTAGGGGCCGCCGACCGCGCAGTCATCCTGAGAGGCTGTGAAAGAAACCAGAGGGGCCGCGCTGGTTTCTTTCACAGCCTCTGAGGGAGCGCCGCACCTGATGGGCCACCTCACGAGAACCGCGAGCGCGACCGAAGGATCTCAAAATGGCAGGATCCCGCCACCTGCCCGTTCCCCCGCACCGCCGAACCCGTACCTCGCCGGTTCCTTCCCGATGCGCGCGGCCGCGACCATCGCCGGGACGAAATCCTGAGTCTCCGGCGGCAGCAGCTCGCGAATCCGATAGAAGTCGGCGTCCGTCCCGCGGTCGTTTCCCGTCTGCTCGACCATGATGCGCGCGACGCGGTTCTCCCCGACGTTGTACGCGGCGGCGGCGAGATACCAGGAGTCGAAGTGGTCGTGGAGCTTCGCGAGATACGCGAGCGCGGCGTCGGTCGACTTCTCCGGATCGAGCCGCTCGTCGACCTCGTCGTCGACCCGCAGCCCATGGCGCCGCGCGGTGTCGGGGACGAGCTGCCACATCCCGGCCGCTCCCCACGCCGAACGCGCCTCGGGGTTGAACCCCGACTCGATCATCGCCAGATAAATGAGATCGAGGGGCATCCCGCGTTGGCGGAGCCTGCCCAGAATCATCGACTCGTACTCAGGTTTGCGCGCGAGGTACCCGGCGATCTCCTCGCGCTTGTCGCCGGTTGTGAAGCGGTCGACCCAGAAATCGACCCGCTCGTGCGACAGGTTCGCAATGTCCCACGCGACGTTCGGCGGGGCGCTCGCCGGCGGTCTCACGACGGGCGACGACGACGGAAGCGACGTGCAGCCGGCGGCTCCGAGGGCGATGGCGAAGGAAAGAGAAGCAACTGCCGGACGGCTGAAGAAGGCATTCATCGATACGAGTCTCCCGCGGCTCATTACGCAGGTTTCCCGCCAGAGTGAAATGGCTCAGGCTGCCGCCTGGAATGGCGGCTCACCGATCGCATCGGACGGCCTCTGCTAAGCTTCGTCGACTCCCCGGTTCGAGAGGCGCAAATGAGCAAGGCGAACAAACAGAAGAAACCCGGCGACACGAACATGCCGAAGTGCCCCATCTGCGGACGCCGCTCGACGGTCCGCCGGGTCGAAGGCGGGATGTACTACTGCGATCACTGCCACCAGGCCTTCACCGTTTGAAAAACCCGAGCGCTGTCGCAGCGACCCTGTGGCCACGGCTTGGTCTCATCAGCCGTGGCCTTGAGCCACGGAGCCGGACCGGAGCCACATCCGCCCGCGGTTGATGAAACCAAACCGCGGCCACGCGTGATACGTTGAATCGATGAACGACCCCGAGGGGACCCTGCTGCTGGATCTGCTTCAGGGGCGCTTTCCCGCGTCGTCGAAGACCACGCTTCGGACCATGCTCGGGAGCGACCGGGTGCGCGTGAATGGCGTCCCCGAGCGCGATGCCAAGCGAGTGATCGGTCCGGACGATCAGGTCGAAGTGGCCGCGAGATCGGTCCGCCCTCTCGATCCGCGCGTGCGGATCGTCTTCGAGGACAGCGACCTGGTCGTGGTCGACAAGGCCCCCGGCCTTCTCACGGTCCCGAGCCCCGAGGTGCAGTACGAGACGGCGGAAAGTTTCCTCAACGCCCATTACGGAGGAAGCGTGGACGACCCCCGCGTCCATCACGTTCACCGACTCGACCGCGATACGTCCGGGGTGCTGGTGTTCGCACGCAATACCTTCATCCGCGAGCGGCTGCGAATCCTGTTCGAGACCCACGACATCGAACGAACCTACACGGCCATCGTCCACGGTAAGCTGCGGGAGTCCTCGGGGACGTTCCGCTCGATTCTCGCCGAGGATCGCGACCTCCGCGTCCGGAGCGTCGCGAGCGCATCCGAGGGGAAGGAGGCGATCACGCACTGGCGCACGGTCGCCTCGGGGCGGCGCTACTCGATCCTGGAGCTGACCCTCGAAACGGGGCGGCGCAACCAGATCCGGGTCCATCTCTCGGAAGCAGGCCACCCGATCGTCGGCGACACGATGTACGGCCGCGGACGCGACGACGATTTCGGCCGCCTCGCTCTCCATGCGAAAACCCTCGGCTTCGTGCATCCGACGACCGGAAAGATGATGCGGTTCACTGCCGAGGTGCCCCGGGCGTTTCGCGAGCTCGCGCTCTGAGCGGCGGCCGACCTGCTCCGGGCTGGTGGCACTTCTCCGCCGGCATCCACCCTCCCGATCGTGCATCCCTCATGCATCATCTGATATACTGGTCACCCATCAGGAGCGGAGATGCGAACCACGATCAATCTCGACGACGATCTTCTCGAGGAAGCCCACCGGGTGACCGGTCTCCGCGAACGCACCGAACTGGTTCACGAGGGACTGCGGGCGCTGATCGCACGGGAGAAAGCGCGGCGTCTCGCGCGCCTCGCCGGCAGTGAGCCGCAACTCCAGGCGGCTCCGCGCCGTCGCGTCTCGTGATCCTGGTCGACACGTCCGTGTGGGTCGAGCATCTGAGGAGAGGGTTGCCCGGCCTGGCGGATGTTCTCGACCAGGGGCTCGTACTCGTTCACCCGTTCGTCGTCGGGGAACTCGCATGCGGCAATCTCGCGAATCGCCGCGAGATCCTCGATCTCCTGGCGGCGCTCCCCGTGGCGGTCAGCGCCACCGACGACGAGGTCATGCACCTCCTCGAAGAGCGGCGCCTCACGGGAAGGGGGATCGGCTGGGTCGACGCGCACCTCCTCGCCTCCGCCCTGCTGAGTGACGCGGCCCTTTGGACGCGCGACCGGCGGCTGGCCGAGACTGCCATGCATCTCGGGATCGAGTTCCGACCGGAGTGAACCCCACCAGTCATTGGATGGCTTGGCTGCCTGCGGCGTCAGGACGTGCGGTCGACGACCTTCGCCACCGGCGCGTTGGTCGCGACCGACTTGATCCCGTTCTCCATCGACGACTTCGAGGCGTACATCTCACTCTTCCCGATCGTCTCCCCGTTGCGCGCCTTGACCACGAAGTAGGCGCTCCCGTCCTTGGCGACCTTGCGCAGGAAGCTGTTGTCGTCGCTCGCGTTCTTCCGCACCGACTCGACGCCGCTCTTCACGGCCGCCTTCGAGTCGTACCGCTGGCTGGAGAGGATGACCTGGTTGTTCCCCGCTCGCAGGAGGAACCGGAACTTCCCAGTCTTCCCGACCTCGATCATGAATGTGCCCGCCATGGATGCCTCCTTGGGTGATCTTCGCCGAAGTGAGTCCGACGCGACCAACAGTCTTACGCAAGAACCCAACCAACTGCATGCTGAATCTCGAGAATCAACGGAAATCCGTTGACGGTGTACACGTGCGACTGCGCCGAGTCGATCATCGACACGTAGGCATCGAGGGTTCGCGCGTCGCGGAGTCCGTGATGCACGACGATGCGCGCCGCGGCGGTCCCTTCAGCTTCGCGCTCCTCGACGTCGAAGGGCGACCCACCGACGGCGGTCCAAGCCTCCATAAAACATCGATCGATCGCCGCAACGGCAGGAGCGCAAACACGAGCGCTATCGATTTCCGCACTGGCGCGACGCGCGCCCTTTCACCTGTTCTGTCGTGGGAAAGGAAAATTTCCGGATTTCCCGGCCGGAATTTCCAGGACCTGGTGGTACCCCGCTTGCATCGTGTTAGGCCCCCGCTCCAAGGTGGATGAAGGCCTGGTTTTCCGTAACTCGGGAAAAGGAGATTCAAAATGAGGTCCAAATACTTGATTCTGCTGACAAGCATGGGATTCGCCGCGTTTCTTTTGGGTCCGTCCCCCGCATTGGGCGAGGTATCGCTCGGTGCGGCGGAGAGCTTCGCGGTCCTGGCGGGCACGGCGGTGACCTGTACCGACTCCGTTGTCACCGGAGACGTGGGCGTCTTCCCCGGCAGCGCCGTCACTCTGACCAATTGCACCATCACGGGGACGGTCCACCCGGGCGACTCGGTCGCCGAGGCGGCTTACGATGATTTCCTTTCCGCGTACGCCGACCTCGCGGCCGAGACGTGCGACACGTTCCTGACGGGTAACCTCGCGGGCCAGGTGCTTGTGCCCGGTGTCTACTGTGTCACCGGGTTCTCGGCGACGACGGGCGGCGTCTTGACGCTCCAGGGGTCCTCCACCGATACCTGGATTTTCAAAATCGGGAGCAGCGACCCCGCCGGCTACCTCGAGGCCACGAACTTCACTGTGGAAATGACCAGCGGGGAGACGTGTAGCAACAACGTGTATTGGTGGGTTGCCGATTACGCGGAACTGACGGATTCGGTCTTCATAGGAAGTATCCTCGCGGGTGCGGCCATCACCGTTACCCGTGTGAGCCTGGACGGGCAAGCCCTGGCGAAAGTCGCAGTGACGTTGACGAACACCCTGGTTTCCGTCTGCGGCACCTTCGATCCCCCGTTCCCTCCGCAATCCGCGATCAAGGTGACGGGCGGCGGCCAAATCCCGGTGCCTCCAGACTCGTATGGCCGGGCCACCTTCGGCTTCAACGCGCAGCCGGATAAGAAGGGCGGCGCGAAAGGCCACTTGAACTATGTCAACCATGTAACCGGTCTGCACGTCAACGGTCCGGTCACCAGCATTCTGGTGATTGCGGTCAACGAAAACGGGTCGCCGAAGACCGTCCGGTTTTCCGGCACCTGGGAGGGCGGCTCCTTCTTCGTGACGGTAGAAGACCACGGCGAGCCCGGCACGACCGATGAGCTCGGTATCACGGTGACTGCGACGACCGGTGGGCTGATCGAGCTTACGTCGCAGCGCGTCATCAGCAACGGGAACATCCAGTTCCATGAGAAATAGCGGCTGATCTGA